>DAOTYF010000059.1:0-8553 GCA_034434995.1 Anaerolineae bacterium | reverse complement strand
GGGGAATGGGGTGGGAGAAACAGCAGGAGATACGGTTGGAATGCAGGCGGCGAGAGGATTTGCTACTAACGCTACAAAGAGCAAACACACTAGGGCTATAAATTTCGCGTTTCTCATAGTCTATCTCCTGCATCTATTGAGGCCAGAAACTGCCGGCATCAGCTTTGATCGCAGACATCAAGATACCCTCATTGACAAAGCGTTTGTCGCCCCTGGTATTTGTTTGAAGGCCACCTTCCGCATGGTGTATGGCTATCACTTGCCACGAGTCATTGAAAACAGGCGAACCACTGGAGCCGGGCATCGTATCTGTGGTGTAATACAGACGATAACCTTCCAAATGAAAAACCTGGTTGGCTGTTAGAACGATCTGTTTAAGCCCTCCGTTGGGGTGTTGAATGATGATCACGTGTTCGTCCGGCACAGGGTCAGCGTTTGGATTAAGAACCAAACACCCCCATGTCTCCAAATGGGGTTTGCTCGGCCCTGGCAATACACCCACAATGGTATAGTCTAATTCTTCGCTAGTATGAAACCTGTCCCGATCCAACTGATAGCGGCAAGTAGGCAAGAGTTTGCCCTTCGAATCCTGTTGATAATTGAACTCAGCCACAGACTCTGCAGCCACGGCTGAACTCGGGATAACATGATTATTGGTCATTATCAGATCAGGAGCAATCAGGAAACCAGTACCAAGGCCGCGAGGCGTGAGAATACGGCAGACGCTCTTAGCCGCCTGAACTCCGTGTTCTATCCAAGAAATCTGCTTGAGGTTATTGATGCCAATGATCTTTTCGAGGCCGACTTCCTCTGGGAGGACAACGGTCTCAAGCTCCCTGGGGCCGGCGGGAATAGGTAACATCTGCTCGCTGATTCCCCGCGGCACATCTTCGAGAAACTCCAGTACTGCTATTATGAGCCGATTTTTCTCAACCTCTGCTTCTTCACGAGCTATCAGTTTTCTTTGCTCGTCGCGGCGGAGACGACTGTAACGGCTCAAGTATAGGATGGCCTCGTTCCTGAGTTCGGGAGCACCGACGCTCAGGTAGTTCTGCAGGCGATCGAGGGCGAGTTGGATGTCACCCTGAGTGATTTGTTCTCGAATGCTTTGCAAGAATTTCTCTAGAGATAAGGGGGACATGGCCTTCTCCTATTCTGGAAGGAGTTTTAGAATTGCTTCCGCGATCCGGGCGTATTCAGTATCGGCGTCATCACGGGTTATAGTCTTTTTCCGTTCTCTGTCCTGAAGCAAGTTCAATCGCCTTTCCAGTTGAGTCACTTGGTTTTGTTTGATACCGATTCCAGGAAGCAAGTTGAGCGCATTCTTTAAATCATTACATTGTACATATTGCTTGATCTCAGTGACAAGCCTTTTAAGCTCCTCACCTTGTACGTGTGGTGTGCTTACAGGAGGCTTTCTCGCCGCAGATTTTGCATCTAAGACGATCGCGAGAGCAACACGAAATTTTTCCAAGAACTCCTTATGATCTACCCAGGGATTCGTTTTGGGAATAATCGCATAGACGATTTCCCCATACTCATTATGGATCCTCACAGCAGTTTGAAAATTCCTGTCCTCTGTCAACACG
The DNA here is from genome assembly GCA_034434995.1 of Anaerolineae bacterium. Taxonomy (GTDB): domain Bacteria; phylum Chloroflexota; class Anaerolineae; order Aggregatilineales; family UBA3940; genus DAOTYF01. The sequence goes on along the minus strand of DAOTYF010000059.1, from coordinate 6,964 downwards.
ATACATCGTGTTACGCTCCTCCGATCACGTACTTTGTCTAATACCCGTAATCCCCCCAGCAAGGGACTCCCTTCTTCCAGTATCATGTTGGTGATCACTATATCAAAGCGTTTCCTTGTCGAGAGCAAAATCTCGGCTGCTTCTAGGTTATCTACGTGCTCCAAATCACAGTTTTCAGTCCGTAGAAGGTTCGTAATAGTGTTCTTCCAGGGGTTATTATCTTCGACTATCAACACTCTTGGTTTGCGCATCTTTGCACCTCAAGATTTTCTATTTACACTCCCGATTGCATCAGCGACAGCCAATTTATCCAGTGCTTGGCGGATGGACGACCGGAACCGCTCAAGTTCAAATTGCCCCGAATCAGGACTTTTCAGAAAGAAATCGAACGCATTATACTTGAGCATGGCATCCCTGGCGAGTTCCACCGTTGCGAAGCCGGATGTCACGATCATGACTACGTTAGTGTTGGATTTGTAAATGTTCTTTAGAAGGATAAATCCATCTATATTGCGACTGTCCTCATCCAGTAACCTGATGTCCACGATGATTATGTGGAACAACCTTTTCGCCAATGCATCTACAGCATCCTCATAATTGTCTACTACTGTCACCTCTAGTCGCGGTATATTGGCAAGCGCACCTGTGAAAATGCGTTGCCATTCTGGTAGATCTTCCACGACTAACATGCCAACTTGGCTCTCTACAGGGCTCAAGACCGTGCCCATATACTTGCCCGCGTTGTCCGCAAGCAGGCGATCGATCAATGCGGCAAGCTCTTCTTCTCCGAAAGGCTTATCCGCATAGTCCAAGCCTCGACGGAAAGCTTCCACTGCTGAGGAAACCGAATGGACGTTGGATAGCACAACAGCCTTGCGTACCTTGCCACCGCGGACTGCGTTTTCAAGTTCTTCCCATTCTAGCACTAGATCGAAGTTGACGAGCAGGAAATCCGCATACCCCCTCGCAAGGAAAGATAGCGCGTCTTGAAGAGCGTAGTAGTGAGCGAACCGGAATCCTTTCCTCAGAAAAATCGGTTCAGCGAAGTCAACCCAATGTTTCTCATCGTCAACCAGAATGAAGGATTCCCTCATATTCAACCCCTCCTTACAGGGATCGCAATGGATACTTCGGTCCCTTCGCCGACTTTGCTTTTTACCATAATATCCCCCCCAAACTGTTGAACAATGTTCCTTGCACGCCACAACCCATACCCAATACCCTTCGGCTTGGTAGTGTAGAACAGTTCAAACAGGTGGGACATTTGGCTCTCTGGTATGCCAGGTCCTGTGTCTTTGATCATGGCTTCGACATAAACTCTCCCGTCGGAACGAGTGACCTGTCGTGAAGATATACTTACTGTGCCGCCCAGCTCCAAGACAGCATCAACAGCGTTCTGTAGTATCGTGCTTATGACTTCATACAATAGCGTGGAATAACAGAGAATCAACGGTAGACCCTTTTCATAATCCTCTTGAAAGCCGACTTTCTCTGGCGGGACATTGGATTCAACCCGGATCACGGCTGATCTCAGGAGTATGTTCAGATCAACTTTCTGGAGTTTCTGCTCTAGAGGGGTTTCCATCGCACGCCGTAGTCCGCTCTGTGTCTGAGCAATTTCGTCAATGATCTCCTGGATCTCTTTGGCGATTTCTGTGGCATCACTCTCCGGTGAACTAATGTGCTCTTGGATAATCTGTAGCCTAGGTGGTATAGAACCCAAGTAATTACCAAGGCGATGAAGAAAATCGGCCGCCATTAGTTCAGCAGCTTGCACTCGTTCTATCTCACGGACTTTGGCAAAGTTCTTAGCATTCTGAATAGCAACAGCTGCTTGACTAGCAACGTAACTTATCCATTCCATCTCGGATTGTGTAAAAATGTGAGGCTTGACAAAATTCACAAACATTAACCCAACTGACTGACCGGCAAACTGGATAGGATAGCCTACGAATGACCGCACTCCGCTCCTTTCCAGAAACTCCCTCTTCATCCGGCGTTCTCGGTCAGCTTCCTTTACGATGACTGGAACGCCCCCTTCTATGATCTGTGCTCCCCATCCCGTCTTGCTAGGAATAGACGGTTTTTCATCGAAAACACCAACTCTGACTCCTTCTTCAAATCCCCGCTCTGGATCATAAGGGAAAATCGTTGTGAAATCAGCTTCCAAAACCTGATTGATCCCTTGTGCTATTGCGCGCAATACTTCTAGCAAATCGAGTTTGGAGCTTATCTCCAGAGCTATCTGCTGGATAAGCTTCAACTGCCTGACATTTGTTTCCAACGCCGTATACAAACGCGCATTCTCAATCGCCACCGCGGCCTGGTTGGCCACGGTGGACAGCAACTCCCGATGTCCCTGGTCAAAGGCGTGCTCCCGCTCCAGGCTCTGGATGCTGATCATGCCGATGACCCGCCCGCCAACCATCATGGGCACGCCCAGCCAGGACCGCGTGGGCCGTTGCCTCCTGCCGATCCCCGGCCAGACCTCGGCGTGAAACTCTTGCCTGGCCCACTCCTCAAAGTTCTCCGCTATCAGCACGGGTTGTTTATTGTGAATGACGTACTCGGTCAGGCCAAATCGTTCCCGCCGGGAGCGGGGCATCCATGCCTGTACCGTTTCCTCGCCCCGTCGGCCCCAGCGAATCTCGTCAATCCTCACGCCGTCATCCTGCTCAACCGCCAGGCCAAAGCTCACCTCATCCCGCGCCTCGTCATAGAAGGCGATATAGAACAGGGCGTCGCTCAGGTCCATGATCCTGGCGGTCTGTTCGTACACCAGGTTGAGGATCTGGTCAAGGCCCAGCGTGCTGACCGCCGCCCGGCTCATCTCGGTCAGGACCTCGAGTTCGCGGACGCGACGGTCTAATTGTCTGTTGGCCTGGCCTAATTGTTCAAAAAGCCTGGCATTCTCGATGGCGATGGCAGCCTGTTTGGCAAAGAGTTCCAGGTTCCGTCTTAGCTCTAGGGTGAAGGAAACTCGTCTCTGGACATTGACGAACAAGACCCCAACCGTTTGCTCTCTCACTCGAAGAGGGAGTGCAGCGAACGATTTGACTCTTCGCTCGATGGATTCCTCGCGGATCGTTGGGCAGCCCGGCGGCGGGTTCAGCACATCATCCAGGTAAAGCGGCTTTCCTGTATCCACAACGTATCTGCCCGTGCCTCCTCCATTGGTTGCACGTGGTGGAACTTGTAGCAAGTAATCCCTCAATGGACCGGCAGCCCGGTACGCAGTTGGATCGAAAGTCCCGCTCCTTGCGTCATAGAGGTTTATGCTGGAAGAGGTTCCCTCGCCCAGGATCGCATTGATCCCCTCCAGCACCCGGTCCAGAGCCTCATCCAGGGTTTGTTCCTGAACCACCCGATGCAGGCTCTCCAACTGCGCGTTCAACTGCTGCATCTGCTCGAACAACCGGGCTTTCTCAATCGCCGCTGCCGCCACATTGGCCAGGTGTTGACATAGTTCTTCTTCCGCCACGCTGAAAGCATTCTTCCTCGAGCTTTCCAGGTTCAGCACGCCGATGGTCTGCTCAGAAGTATCTTTCAGAGGCACGGCTAACTCGGACTGAGTATTCGCATACCATTGTACATAGTGTGGGTCTTCCGGCGCATTCCCGGTGCAATAGGAAGTTCCTGTTCGAGCCACGAACCCGGTGATACCCTCATCCCAGCTTCGTGCTCTCTTATCCTCTGGGATCTGCTCCCCGACCAGCATGTGTCCTCCCTCCCAGAACACCCGAGGGAACACCTGCCCGGCTACTGGATCAACAAAGGCAAAGAACCCGTATTCCGCACTGAACAGTTTAACGGCCTCTCCCAGGATGATCGGGAGAGGATCGGCGGCGGAACCGATGGCTTCGACCACTTTCCGCAGGGCTTCTGCTTGCTGGCGGCTATGCTCGAGGGCCCGGGCCTTCTCCAAGGCGATCCCGGCGATATCCGCCAGCGCCAATAGCGCGCGCCGCACCTGCTCGTTGGCCGACACGGTGTCCAAGACCAGGATGCCAACAACCTGGCCCCCGCATTTCAGCGGGATATTCGTGACCTGAGGGGGCATCGGCAGGCCCAGCTTCACCATCTGGCCTTCGGCCAGGGCCTTTTTGGTATCGCGACACTCAAAGACGCGGCCCGTTTGCACGACCCAGTCAAAGGAGCCGAAGGATTCTTGCGGCGAGCGACGATGGAACGCCGCTTTATGGCCTGGTTTCACCTCTTTGGTCGCGCTTACGATGCGGAACCGCTGCCCCGGCTCGACGGATATGACCAGGCCCGTTGCGCGGCCCACGAACCGGAAGGCTTCTCTGAAAGCGGTCTTGAGCACCTCCTCGGTCGTCGCGGCCTGGCCGATGGTCCGGCTCGCCTGGACCAGAGTCTGGCTCATCTTGACCAGAGTCTGGCTCATCTCGAGCTGCTCTTGCAGCCGGTTCCACAGGCGAGCCGCGCGGATCAGGCTGGCCACCTGCTGGGCGAACAGTTGGATCAGGTCTAGCTCCGACGGCGTGAAGCGATGCGGGCTTCGGTAGTTGATGTATAGCACGCCCACCTCTTCGTCGCCCGCCTCCCCGCTCTCGGCGGCGCGCAGGGAGATGCCCACGAAAGCCTTGATGCCTTCTCTTTTGATGAAATGGGCTTTTCGAACAAAGTCGAGCAAAGCTTTGTGATCTTGAATGAGCGACGAGGGCACACGGGAGAGGTCCACCTCAATGTCCCCCGCGTCCAGATCATGCACCACGATCTGCCCAGCGTGCCGCACGATGGCGGCCAGGCCCCGCTTGCGGGGCTTGTCGGTCAGGCCTTTTTCCTCCTCGCCCGTCAATCCGCTGGCGACCACACGGCTTTGGTCATAGAACTGCTCCCGCTCTGGATCGTAGGGGTAGATGACCGCGCAGGAGGCGTCGGTCAACCGGCGCGCCTGCTCCACGAACTCTTGCAACACCTGCGCTTCGTCCGAGACTCGCGCGATGGTGAGCTGCCCGCTCGCCACCAACTGGCCCAGGGCCTTTTGTCGCTGGATGTTCTCCAGGGCCATCGCCGCCTGGTTAGCGATGCTGCTCAGCAGGTCTTGCTCCCACTGGCTGAACTCCTGCTTCAACCTCCCATAGACGCACAGGGTCCCGATGGTTTGCCCCTCGGAACCGAGCAGGGGGGCGATCATAGCGGCTTGCCAGCCGAAGGCGCGCGCCTCGTCCTGGTATTTGAACGGGGGTTGAACCTGGGGGTCAAAGATGTCTGGCCGGCTGATGAGTTGTCGTTTTCGAATGGCCTGCCCGGAGACCGTGCCCTCCAGTTCCAACCCGGCGCGCGCGAGAAATTCGTCGGCCAATTCCTTCTTGTCCGTTTCGATCCGGGCCGCCGCGATCCGCAGGACGGTGGCGGGGGGATCCAACCGCCACAGGCTCACCGATTTGCCGGTCAGCCGGTACACGGTATCCACCACGGCCTCGCACAATGCCCGCTCGTCGCCGGCCAGGGCCTGTTCACTGATCTGGCGTTGATACTCGTTCAGCCGCGCGCGCTCCACCGCCAGGGCCGCCTGTGTCGCCAGGGCCTTCAGGAGGGTCACGTCGTCCTCGGTAAAGGCCTGGGGATGGCGGCTCTGGGCGGCCAACACGCCGATGGTCTGCTCCTCTCGTCGCAGGGGGACGGCCACCTCCGAGCGGATGTCCACGCCGGGGATCGACCGGTGATGGGGATCGCGCGACGTGTCCGGGACGTTCAACGCCACGCCCTTTTCGGCCACGATCCCCGTGATCCCCTCACCCTTCTTGCGCCGCGGATCCACGGCCGCGTCCGGCGGATACCCATGCTTGGCCCGCAGCACCAGCTCCTGGCTGATGGCGTCCAGCAGGTATAGCCATCCCATATCCGCGCTCACCAGCTCCAGCCCCCGGGTCAGGATGCGTCGGATGACCTCATCCTCTTTCAATGTCCCGGCCAGCAGGTTGTTGATCTCCTGGAGGGCCTGGAACTGGTTGGCGAGTTCGGCGTTGCGGATGGCGTCCGTCGCCTGGTGTGACCACCGGTGCACCATCTCCAGAACTCGGTCCTTCTCTGGCCCGAACTCGTGCCGGGTTTTCCAATAGCCATCCAGCAGGGCCACCGTATGGCCCTGGCGCACCAACGGGACGGTGAGCAACGAGCGCCAGCCCCGTTTTTCGGCCGCCTGGCGATGCCGATAGAGTGGAGCAGATTGGGGATCGGTGACGTTGGCCATAAAGAGCGGCTCTCCCCGGGCAAAAAAGTCCCGGGTGGCCGGATCGTCCGCGTCTATGACAACCTGTTGGCGGTATTCCTCGTCCAGATCGTCCCCGGCCCACGCGGCCACGCGGAACTGCCGGTTGGGTTTATCGAGCCGCCACACGATGCAGATGTCGCATTCCAGAAGCTGATGCACGGTATCCGCCAGCTCGTGGAGGACCTGATCCTGCGCGGCCAGGCTGTGCACCGCCGCCGCGATCTCGACGGGGTCCACGGGCTTGATCAGGTAGCGGTACACATCGCGCAAGGCTTTCGCACCGGCCGTCTCGTCCTTGCCAGTGAAGGCGATCACTGGCCACTGGGGACGTTGCTTCCGGATCCAGTCCAGGACTTCCAGGCCATCGGGGGCGGACCCCAGGATCAGGTCCAGCAGGACGACCACCCTGTCACCTGGCTGGCGAGCCTGTAGCTCGCTCATGGCCTCCCGGCCGTCCCGACATTCGATGACCTGGAGTTTGGATACATCCCGCAGGTAGTCGGCCAGGCCCTCGCGCGCCGGGCGGTCGTCATCTACCAGGATGATCGTGACCGGTTGCTCTCTCATTGTCCCTCTCCTGGATACGTGGGCAGCTCCACCACGAAGGAACTGCCGATGAACATGAGGCTGGCGGCCAGGTTCAGCCGGCCCCCGGCCATCTCCACCAGGTTGCGGCTGATGAACAGGCCCAACCCGGCCCCCCCGCGATTCGAGACCCCCATGGCG
>DAOTYF010000058.1:0-10827 GCA_034434995.1 Anaerolineae bacterium | reverse complement strand
CCCTTCCATAGCGCTTTACGTCGCATCCGTTTTGTCTTATCCCACCCCCCTCTCCTGTCCTCACCTTGTCCTCAACTTGTACTCAAAGTGTCGGAGTCTGAACCATCGAATGGAGAGGGGAGGAGCCTCACCCCCCGACCCCCTCTCCATTGAATGGAGAGGGGGAGTCCGAGCGCAGCGAGGACGGGGGTGAGGCCAGACAGCAACCATCACAATCAACCTGACGGAGTACGAGGCTGGCGGTTCAGGGCGGCGGGGGGCACGCTATCGCCTGCCTGCACCCTGGCCGAAAACGGGGCGCAAAAGTAGGAAAATTCCCTATTCAAGTTTCAACGACGGCGTGCTAAGGTAAGGGCACGCTGACACTGCAACCTGCGCCCTCACCGCGAAGGTGGCTTTCGTGGCGGGCAACCCGGAAACAACACGCATGGAATACCGCCTTGTCCTACTGGTGGACGACAACCCCGATTTTCTGGCCTTATCCCAGGAGTTCATCAACGCTCATGAAGGGTTGGAGGTCATCGGCACAGCCACCTCAGCCCAGGAAGCCCTGGACATCCTGAACCGCATCACGCCGAACCTGGTCATCACCGACCTGGTCATGCCCGGAGTCAGCGGCTTGGAACTGGCCCAGATGGTCAAGAGCCGCTGGCCGGAACTGGCGATCATCGTGATGACCATGCTGGATACACCCTACCACCAGCAGGCCGCGTTTTCGGCAGGAGCCGATGCCTTTGTCGCCAAAGCGACGATGGATGCCGATCTGATGCCCACCATTTGGAACCTGCTGCGGCGAACCCGTACCAGTAACGGTAACGGGTCGTCTCCCTAGCACGTATCCGCGCTCCCTCCCCTGCGCAACGCGCCCGTTGAGCGTACTTCAGCGGGCGCGTTGGATTGACGCTGTTGTGGCCCCATTCAGCCCACCGGTGAACGCCCCGGTTCCACCGATTTCCCTTCCCAACCCAAATCAGGCTATACTGCAACAGTAACCGAACCTTCGCACGCCGACCGCCAGGAGCTACGCCGCATGGCCCATTATGCCATCGACAAGACACTGACGATTGACGAGCTGCGCTTTCACTACCGCGACTGGGACGGGCACGGCTGGCCCGTATTGCTGCTGCACGGCCTGTCTTCGACCGCGCACATCTGGGACCTGGTCGCGCCGCTGCTGGTGGAGGAGGCGCGCGCCGTCGCCCTCGACCTGCGCGGGCACGGTCGCAGCGATAAGCCCGACGGCGACTACGGCTTCCCCACCGTCGGCGGGGATGTGCGCCGCGTCCTGGCCGAGCTTCAGTTTGACTGCCCGGTCATCGTCGGGCATAGTTGGGGAGCCAGCATCGGGCTGTGGCTGGCTGCCACCTACCCGGACGAGATCGGCGGGCTGGTGATGGTGGATGGGGGGTTGATCGACCTGGGCAGCCTCTCTTGGGACGAAACGCTCAGACGGCTGACTCCCCCTGCCCTCAACGGCACGCCCGTCGAGGAGTTCCGGGCGATGATCGTCAGCCAGTCCCCCCAGGGAATCGTCAGCCCGGCGGTCGAGGCAGCGCTCCTAGCGAACTTCGAGATTGACGCCGAGAACCGCATTCACCGCCGCCTACCGGTGGAATTTCACCTGCGAATCCTGCGGGCTATGTGGGAGCAGCGCCTCCCCGACCTATACCGCAAGGTGACCTGCCCCGTGCTGATCCTGCCCGCTCGTTGGAAGGACCGCGACGATGCCGAGATGCTGTCTCACAAGGAGAAAGGGGCTGCCGAGGCCGAGTCGCTGTTCGCCGATGTGGAAGTGGTGTGGGTGGATGAGAGCATCCACGATATGCCGCTTCACCATCCGCACCGGCTGGCGGAGGAGATCGGGCGGTTCATCCGCGAGCGGCTTTAGCCGCAGACAAGTAGAAAGCCGAAAGTCCAAGGTCCAAGGGCTTCACACCAAGCCCTCCACCCCCTTTCAGCTTTCTACCTTCCATTCGCCATCGCGGCCAGGTTGTCCTAACGCCCCACCCGGCCCGACAGGAACCACAACCCGCCTCCGATCAGCAGGCAGGCGACCCCCGCCGCCAGCCATTCAACCTGCCCCGTCATGAAGCTGCCAGGCAAAACGTTGGCCCCCTGCAGCGACCACACCACCCCAGTCAGGAAGAGCAACACCGCCAGAAACCGCAGCGCCAGTTTCATCGACTCCCTCCGCATGACCATCTATATCCGCAGATGGTATCGCGCCGCCTGGTTTCGGGCTACAATAGGGGCGGGTGAGATAGGAACAAGGGGGATGAAGATGACCGACGACGACAAGGCCATCCGGCTGGCCGACCTGGAGGTCAAGCGCAACCGCACGCTGGCCGACCTGGACACCGTGCAGGAGGCGCGGCGCTCGATCCGGCGCTCAATGGAGGGCTACCTCGCCCGTCACGACGCCCTGATGCAGCAGTACGCCAACGAACTGTCCGAGGCGGGCCAGACCGATGACGCACTGGAGCGCATCGCCGACGAGTGGAACAGCGTGCTTTCCACCAGCACCGCCGAGTTCGGCAGGATGGTGGCCGAGTGGGAGCGGGCGCAGCTTCAGGAGCAGATTCTGGTGAAAATGATGCGCAACCTCGACCGCGAGATCGAGGCGCTGAAAGAGGCGCTCCGGGAACCGTCAGGGTAGCGCCACCCGGCAGATAGGCCCAGCGGGTCTACACCCGCTCAATGATCGTCGCTGTGGCCTGCCCATGTCCGATGCACATGACCTGCAATCCGTAGCGCGCGCCGCGCCGCTCCAATTCGTGCAGCAGGGCGGTCATCAGCTTGGCCCCCGACGCGCCCAGCGGGTGGCCGTTGGCAATCGCCCCGCCGTTGACGTTGACCCGCGCCATGTCCGGGCCGATCTCCGCTGCCCAGGCCAGCACCACTGATGCAAACGCCTCGTTGATCTCGATCAGATCGATGTCATCCAACGAGAGCTTGGCCTTCGCCAATACACGCCGCGTGGCCGGGATCGGCGCGGTAAGCATGATCACCGGGTCGTCGGCGGTCACGGCGCGGGCCACGAACCGCGCGCGCGGGCGCAGGTTGTGCCGCCTGATCGCCTCCTCCGAGGCCAGGATCAGCGCAGCAGCCCCGTCGCTGATCTGCGACGAGTTACCAGCCGTGATCACCCCACCCTCCTTGAACGCGGGTTGCAGCGTTCCCATCCTGGCCCGATCCGGCTCCATGCGGATGCCCTCGTCCACGCGGGCGACCGTCGGCTGCCCATCCACCTCGACGGGCAGGGGCATGATCTCGCGCTCCAGGAACCCGGCGCGGGTCGCGGCGGCGGCCTTCAGGTGCGACTCATAGGCGTAGTCATCCAGCATCTCGCGGGTCAGGCCCCACTTTTCGGCCACCATCTCCGCCGAGATGCCCTGGTGCACCCACTCATAGGGCCAGCCGGGGATGCCGTCCGGCGGCCAATCCGCGCCAATCGGCACGCGGGTCATGTGCTCGACCCCGCCCGCCAGCACCAGGTCCATGTCCCCGGCGGCGATGGCCTGTGCGCCGAAGTGGATCGCCTGTTGGCTGCTGCCGCACATCCGGTTGATCGACACGCCCGGCACGTGGGCCGGGAACCCGGCGTGCAGCAGGGCGGTGCGGGCGATGTTGGCCCCTTGCTCGCCGAGCGGCGTCACGCAGCCGAGGATCACGTCCTCCACGTCGCCCGGCTCGACGCCTGCACGGGCCGCTGCCTCGCACAGCACGGGCGTGACCAGGTGCACCGGATGCGTATCCTTGAACACGCCGCCGCGCCTGCCGATGGCCGACCGGACGGCAGTGATGATGTAGACTTCGCGCATGGCTGACCTCCGATCCGTGCCCGGAGAGGAGAAGAGAGAAATCTTGAAGCGGTTTGAGGGTAAAGACGCTGCCTTCTTGTTCCAGCTTGCTGGACTCGGCGATACGCTGGCCGGCCCATCGTCCCCCATCGCCACTCCGGTTACTTCATCACCGCCATGCCCGCCGCCACCTGGATCGCCCCATCCAGGTCGTCCACCCCCAGCACCACCTGCCCTTTCGTCGTCAGGTACACGGCGTCGATGTTGATCCCGGCGTGGGCCATCACCAGCGCCACATCGCCCAGCGTGCCCGGCGCGTCCAGAATGTTGACGATCAGCACCTCGCGGGTGGTGTAGGCAAAGCCGTTCTTTTCCAGCGTCTCGGCAGCCTTCTGTGGGTTATCCACCAGAAACTGGAAGATCACCAGCGATCCATCGGCGTTGGGCATTCCGTGGATCGCGTCGATGTTGACCCTGGCTTTGCCCAACGCCTCGCCCAGCGAGGCCAGCGTGCCGGGATGGTTCTCTAAGTTGACGGTGAACTCGATTGCCATTGCTGCCTCCCTCGATCCTGCGCGCTGCCGCCCACCACGTTGCTACGCGCCAGTTTTGCCTACAAGTCTAATGCGGTCTGCGCATCAGCACAAATACCAGGACGTGCAGCATTCCCAAGCGTGACGTTCAGTCACGGGAGCACCAGCGCCAACACGCCCCAGCCCGCTTCAGCGGGCTTGCCTCAGGTAGCCGGGACGTTCACGTCCCGGCGGTCTGCTCGACCCGTAAGCGCTGCACCCAGCCCCCAGCCCGCTTCAGCGGGCTTGCCTCAGGTAGCCGGGACGTTCACGTCCCGGCTGGCCTATCCCGCGCTCTGCACGACTATCTCGATCTCGCGCTCGGCGTTGATCGTCAGGCGTTGGAAGGCGTCGGAGGGAACTTTCAGGTTGTAGTCGCGGATGCGGCGGTTAAGGGCCGCGACCGTCTCGCGGAACCGCGCAACAGCGCGCCACCACTCGTCTTCGGCGTCGGGGTACAGGACGCGATCCTGGGCTGCGACCCAGCGCCGCGACCGGATCAGCGCCCGCCGGGCGGCCTCCAGGTCAGCCTCGATCTGCTGGCGCTCCTCGATCCAGGGCAATGTGAAGCCAGCATTTTTGAGTAGCTGATGGGCCGCCTGAGCGTCGGGGTCAGCGTAGGGGTTGTCGTCCCACTGGATCGGCTTGCCCTTCCCCGGCAAGTCGTCGAACGCGCCCTCGTCCATCAGCTTCTTGATCTGGTCCTCAATGGCGGATTGCCAATCGTCCACGGTTGTCTCTCACAGGAGCGGGGTTTACGCAATCGGGACTGTAGGAACACAGCGCGCCGGCAAACTGCGTAATCCCCACTGAGTCACCGGGTCGGGTCGGGCTTGCCCGGCTGGACGGGCCGGCCCGGCGGCATCGGCTTGCCCGGACGCACTGGCTGGCCGGGCTGAATCGGCTTCCCTGGCTGAACGGGCCTGCCGGGCTGAACTGGCTTCCCCGGCCTGACCGGGCTGCCAGGTCGAGGCTGGCCCGGCTTGAGCGGACCAGAGGGCGCCTGCCGGAATTCAGGGGCCAAAGGTCGCGTCCAGCCAGTCGCGAATCTCGTCCCGCACGCGGCGGAAGACGGCCAGCCGCTCCGCTTCGCTGCCGGTGGCTGCCGCTGGATCGTCGAAGGTCCGGTGCAAGCGCTCAGCGCGGCCCGGAAAGACAGGGCAGGCTTCTTTTGCCGGATCGCAGACCGTGATCACGGTGTCGAATGGCTGGCCGAGAAACTCGCCGACGTGCTTGGATCGCCCACCGCTGATGTCGATCCCCGCCTCGGCCATCACGCGGATCGCCAGCGGGTGAACATACCCGCTCGGCTGGCTGCCCGCGCTGAACGCCTCGATCCGGTCGCCGAAGCGGGCGCGTAGCCAGCCCTCGGCCATCTGGCTGCGGCACGAGTTACCGGTGCACAGAACCAACACCCGCTGCTTCATTGAATCAACCCCTTCCCCGCAGCATAACCGCTCTATCACTCGCCTACAAGTAGTTTACCTAAAAAAAACGCACCTAGAGCAACGTCATACTATCTATACCTTTGCACTTTTCTTGCTTGCCGAGCGACCTTTCGGTTCGCCTCAAAGTCCCCGGCGATGCTGCGCATCGCTGTGGGGACTGGGCACAGTCGGCTTCCAGCCGACTTGGACGCACTGTGGGGACTGGGCACAGTCGGCTTCCAGCCGACTTGGACGCACGCGCAGCGTGCGCCTAGCCCGGCAATTCTGACCCGCTGACCGGCTGACCCGCTGACCCGCTGACCCGCTGACCCGCTGACCCGCTGACCCGCCGACCCGCTGACCCGCTGACCTGCTGACCCGCTGACCCGCTGACCCGCTGACCCGCTACCCCCGCGTCAGCTCCCGCACGATGATATTGCGCTGGATCTGGCTTGTTCCCTCGTAAATCTGGAACACCTTCACGTCGCGCATGAGCTTCTCGACCGGGTACTCCTTCATGAAGCCGTAGCCGCCGAACACCTGCACCGCGTCCACGCAGGTTTTCATGGCCGTGTCGGCGGCGAAGGCTTTGGCGAAGGCCGCCGCCTTCGTATCCGGCTTGCCCTGATCGACGTTCCAGGCCGCTTTCCAGGCCAGCAGCCGCGCTGCCTCGACGTTCATCGCCATATCGGCCAGCATGTGCCCGACCGCCTGGAAGTCGGCGATGGGCTGGCCGAAGGCGATCCGCTCCTTGGCGTAGCGCACCGATTCCTCCAGCGCGCGCCGCGCCACCCCCACCGCTCCCGCCGCCACCGTGGGGCGTGAGTGGTCGAAGACGCGCATGGCGGTCATGAAGCCGCTGCCCTCCGGGCCGAGCATGTGATCCGCCGGAACGCACACGTGATCCAGTGTGATCTCAGCGGTATCGGCGCAACGCTGGCCCAGCTTGTCGAACTTCTTGCTGACCGCAAAACCCTCGCGGTCGCGTTCCACAATGAAACACGAGATGCCCTTGTAGCGGTCGTCTGAGGTGCGGGCGAAGACGACGAAGAACTGCGCTTCCGAGGCGTTGGAGATGAAGGTCTTGCTGCCGGTTAACAGGTACTCGCCGTTGCGACGCTCGGCGCGGCAGACCATCCCCGCCACATCCGACCCGGCGTTCGGTTCGGTGACGGCGTAGGAAGCCAGCTCCCCATCCACCATGCGGCCCAGCCAGTGCCGCTTCTGCTCCTCCGTCCCGACCAGCCGGATCGGGATGGCAGCCAGGTTGTTGATCACAATCGCCGTGCTGACCCCGGAGCAGCCCCAAGCCAGCTCCTCACCGATCAGGCACTCCTCCAGCACACTCGCGCCCATCCCGCCATACTCTTCCGGGATGTTGAAGTTGATCAGGCCCGCCCGGCGTGCCTTGGCGATGATCTCAGTGGGGAAGCGGGCCTCTTCATCCAGCGCGGCGGCGACGGGAACGATCTCGTTGGCAGCGAAGTCGTGCGCCAGGCGGCGCAACATGATCTGATCGTCAGTTAGGGTGAAGTCGATCATCGGGGATTCCTCCTGAGGAAACAGCAGAGGGCGGGAGGCCCACCTTGGGCCTCTGCCATGAATCTTACATCAGGTTGCCAGAGGAGGAAAAGGGAGGGCAGGCCCAATCGTGACGGGCAGTCTATGCGCCCAGGAGCGTGCGGGCATCCCTGGTCAGCCAACCTCATCTTGATGGTTGATCATCTCCCGTATCGTCTTGACGATGGCCTCCACTGCCGCCCGCACCGGGATAGACAGCGGTGCGCCCAAACTCAGATCGGCGGGCTGGATGCCCAGCAGCGCCACCTGGCAGCCCAGCTCCGCAACCAGGTAGCGAGCCAGCACACTCAGCGGCAGGGTGTGGGTCGAGGCGCTGAGGCCGGTGATCGCGGCGAAGTCGATCCAGTGGGTCGTACCCGGCGGCTCGCCCAGGTCGGCGGCGTCGATCAGCAGCACGGCCTCGGGCGCGAACCGCCGCAATGCCCCCGTGATGTTCTCCGGCGCAGGCCCCCCGTCGATCACCAGCACGTCCTCGCGCCCGCTCAACAGGGGCAGCAACATGCGGGCCGCCTCGACCCCGGCGGCGTCATCGCCGTTCAACTCGTTCCCTACACCGACGATAGCCAGACAGGGGTGGCTGCCCGCTTTGGCCGAGAGCCAGTGGGCCAGTTCTGCCTGCCAACCGGATGAAGACATGCGCTCACCCCTCTAACCGCATTGACCAGCGGCTGCGAAATCGCCCCCTGATCAGGAAAGCTGTCAGCGCGATCAACGAGGCTGCTGAGATTCCATCCCCAACCCACCGCACCGGTGTGTTGCGGAACTCCAGCCGCACGTGATGCATCCCCGACTCCAGGGTGAAGGTGATATTACCAACCGGCTCAGCAACCTCCACGGGCCGCTCGACGCCATCGGTCCACAGTCGCCAGCCGGGGAAATAGGAGACCTGCGCCAACAGCCGCGCTTCCTCCGTGATCTCCGCGTCGAAGGCCAGCCGCCCCGGTTGCTGCGCGGTGACGATCAACCTGCCCGCCCCGTCCGCCAACCACACCGGGGCGTCTGGAGTGGGGCGCGAGCCGCTGCCTGACCAGATCGGGTTGATCGTCCCCGTCACGATAGAGGACTGGATTGCCACGACGGAGTCGCTCATCTCCGGCCCCCAGGCGTCGAGGAACCGGCGTGGGGCGATGTGCGGCAGCGCGGGCGCGATCAGCCCACCCAGGATGAGCAGAGTCCAGGCGTTGGTGAGGGCGGGGCGGGTTGAGAGGGCATGGAGGAGCCTTACCCCTAGCCCCTCCCTGCCCCGAATCTGTGATCCACGGAGAGGGAGGAGGGTATCGGGGAGTGCGGTCGCCACCCCCGCCAGGAAGCCGCAGCACGGCACGATCAGCGACAGAAAGCGCCATGGGAACTGGACGTTGTGCAGGATCGGCACGAGCGCCCATAGCGGGCGCGAGGGCGGGGTCGTCATGAGCATCGCCACCGCCAGCGCGATCAGGAAGGCGGCCACCAGCCAGCGCCGCCCCCGATCCAGCCCGCGCAGCGCGGCCAGCGCGGCGACGCTCAGGGCAAGCTGCACCCCACCCACGGCGAAGCTCATGCCGTCGGCGCGGCCCGGATAGGAGTAGCCATAGCCCCACGCCGAGACGAGTAGCTGATCCAGGTACACGAAGTGGTCGCGGTAGTCATAGTAGCCAACTTGAGTCTCAGCCAGATGGGTAAAGCGCCCCTCGGCCAGGGCGGGCAGCCAGAAGAACGCCGATAGCCCCACGCCGAGGGCCAGCATCCCCAGGCGGCGAGCCAGCGTTGGCCCATCGCGCTCGGCGATCCACAGCCAGGCGGCGAACCCGATCAGCGCGGGGTAGACGATCAGCGCCACGGTGTTGCTGCTCAGGATCAGCAGCGCGGCGGCGATTGCTCCCCCCGCCAGGATGCCTCGACGCATCCCCGGCCCGGCCCGGCTCAGCGCCCAGAAGGTCAGCGGGATGAAGGCGAAGGCCGCAAGGTCGTGCAGGTTGTGGCGCACGTACAGCACAGCCAGGAAGTACGGCGCGAACAACGTCGCCGCCGCGCTGAGCAGCCCCGCCCGCACGCCGAAGTGATCCGCCGCCAAGCCGTAGGCGCCGATCCCGGCCATGACGATCAGGGCGAAGATGGCAAAGCTCTCCGCGCCAGCCACGCTCGATCCCAGCGCTCGGAAGGGGATGGTCAGGTAGTAGAACACGGGCGGGCGGAACAGGAAGTAGGGTTGCCCGTATCCCCCGTTGAGGTTGGGCAGCCAGCGGGGATAGAACACCCCCGCGCGGATCGCCAGCCACAGGTCAGCGGCGGGGGCGGGGTAGGCCAGCGTGTCGTGACCGTCCATCAGCCGGAGTTGAAACAGCGGCAGCCCGGCCACCAGCGCCATCACCAACACCGCGACGAGCGGGCGCGCGTGCGGCGCAAGCCAGGCAAAAGGCCAGAGCCTGGGAGCAGGGGGAGACAACTGGTAATCGGCCACGTTGAGGGCTTAGGCGGTTGCGGCCCAACTCAGCCCCCCGATGACACCGATTCCGCAGATGGTTTTGCCCGTGTCACCCGTGAAACTGAGTCCGCAAACCCGTCACTCTCGCTCTCCTATTTGCCGCTATCCGAGGGCAGGAGCGGGATCAGCCAGCTCAGGAAGGCGCTCACCGAACGGGTCTGCATCAGCACACGGCCCGGCCCGGTCAGATCAACCACCAACCCCTCACCGCTAAATAGGGTGGACTTCAGCCCGCCGACCGCTCGTACGTTGAAGCCCATCGCCCGGCTGAACGCCACGATGTGCCCCGTATCAATGCTGATCTGCTCCCCGGCAGCCAGGTTCATCTCGTGAATCGCCCCATAGCTGGATAGGATCAGCGTGCCCGATCCGGTGGCCTGCAACATAAACAACCCCTCGGAGGCGAAGAACGTCTTCGCGCCGCCCCATGACGTGCCAATCTCGATCCCCATTGACGATGCCACGTAGGAGCCGGACTGCACCAGCAGGTCTTCGTCCCTGATGTCCAGCGTGAACATGTCACCGGGCAGGGCCGGGGCCAAGTTCAGCACGCCGCCCTGCGCGGGGGCCGTGTAGGTGTTGATGAAGAACGATTCGCCGCCCAGCACGGACCGCGCCAGCGACTTCAGCAGGCCGCCCTGCATGGACGTTTCGAGCGTCATCCCCGCCGACATGCTGACCATCGAGCCACCCTCGACGCGGATGACCTCGCCCGGATCGAGGGTGACCTTGGCCATGGTGTAGGATGGCCGGTAGAGGAGTTCGGTTTGCATAGTTGCCTCCAAGTTTGCGCCTGAGATGATCCCCGGAGAAGCATAGCCTGGATAGCGCTGATTCGCCATATACCCGCAGCCGCGATCCTTCCAGCCTCTTGACAATAGGCTGCGGTTTAGGTATAACTAAATCGCATTTCAGTTAAAACTAGTCCATAAACTCCGGTTTTCTTCAACCGGGCGCTGATGAGGGGGCCTGCACCCTGTGAC
>DAOTYF010000057.1:0-3475 GCA_034434995.1 Anaerolineae bacterium | reverse complement strand
GGGTCAGGATGATGGGCGGGGTAGGAGACAGGGTTACCTCCTGAAGCGGGCCGATAGGGGGGGTCTGGGTCACGCCCTGCACAGGCTGTGGCGGCTCGACCTGCTGTCCCAGATTGCAGGCGGCCAGCAAACCCGCCGCCAGCACCATCGCCAGGCTGCCCCAGACAAGCTGGGGCCGGATCAGCATCGTGCGCTGTGTCATAGGTGTACTCTCCCTCTCCGACGACGTGTGGTGATCAAGACTCGTCGGGGTCAATACTACACCAAAGTTGCTGGCTGTGAAACTCAGCTACCCCGTCGTGCGACCAACGGATTCTCGTCCAGCCCCCAGCGTATCCCCCCAGCAGGGCAAGCGGCGTCAGGGGTGTTCATCTTTAGCGATATCTACCACCCGGCCAGCAGTCACGGCGACCAGGGTCGTGAACGGGATCGGGAAGATGGCATTAGGCGAACCTGCCGCGCCGTAGACGACCTCAAAGCGCTGAAGGGTTGCGTCGATCAGGATAGGTAGCGCCGTCCGGTGGCCGATGGGAGGCACGCCACCGATCTCGTAACCCGTGACAGCCAGGGTCGTGGCGGCATCAGCGATCTTGACCTTCTTGCGCCCCACCCCAAACAGCTCCCCCAGCTTGCGGTCGTCCACACGCTGATCGCCAGCCGTCAGCACCACCACCGGCTGCCCCGCGACCACAAAGCACAGGCTCTTGACAATGCTGCCCAGCTCAGCGCCAGCCGCGGCAGCCGCTTCGGGGGCGGTAGCAGTGGAGACCTCAAAGAACTGCACCCGGATATTCAGCCCCAGCGCATCCAACGCGGCCTGAACATCGGCAGGTGTAAGCGGGTTCATGCCACCCTCGATCTGTGCATTTTGAACCAACACCCCCGGCAAGGCTGTGCCCTCGCCGCGGCTGTCAGGCTTCTTTAGGATTCATAGTAACCAGCTATCGCCAGCGTGCCCGGCCCGGCGTGAGTGCCCACTACAGGGGTTAGCTCGTTAGTAAACAATTCGACCGGTCTGTACTCCTCACGGAGGCGATTCTCAAGCTCCAGCGCTTCCTGCCGAGCGGCGGCGTGATGCACTGCCACATGCAAGGGTTTGCTGGTGTCCACTGATTTGGAAAAGACGTTCCACATAGCCTCGATGGCTTTGCGGCGCGTGCGGGTGCGCTCCCCTGGTTCGATGATACCGGTCTCGGCGTTAATGATTAGCTGCGGCTTCAGATTAAGGGCTGTTCCGAGGATGCGCTGGGCCGCGCCGATGCGCCCACCCTTGTACAGGTATTCCAGCGTGTCCACCGTCAACACCATTGCCATGTGAGTGCGAACATACTCTGCGGCGTCCAGCATGGCAACGGCATCGCCCCCCGCCTCGCGGGCACGCGCTGCTGCAATTACCTGCCACCCCAGCCCCATCCCAGCAGCGCGCGAATCGTACACCTGGACTGGGAGGTCGATCATTTCCTTGGCGCCGATGGCAGAGGCATAGGTTCCGCTCAGCCGAGTGCTAATGGTCAAGCACACGATCTCCTGCGCCCCTTCTGCCCGCAACTGCTCGAATAGGGTGAGGAATTCACTGACGGGGGGCTGGGACGTTTTGGGATGGGTAGGGTCTCTCGCCAGGCGCAAGTAAAAGGTGGCAGCATCAATGTCCACCAAGTCAAGCAGGTCATCGGCCCCCCAGATCAAATGCTGGGGGATCACCCGGATGTCATACTGTTGGACAAGGTCATGGGGGATGTTGCAGGTGCTATCCGTCACCAGGGCAACGCGGTGTGCGGCCATCGGCTGTCCTCTCCTGATTAATCAACCTAAGTGTTTGGCCGAAAGAATGTTCGGCCAAACCGCCCGTTTCACGGATCGTCTTTCTGGAAAGACGGGCCGTGAGACGCTTGGTCAGAGTCAAAAGCACGATTGTGCAGCATTGTCGCCAGGATATAACACGCAGCCCACCCCGGCGTTGCCCTAACCTCCCTACCCCATCTCTAGACAGTCGAACGCCCTCTGAAGAGAGAAGCTCGATGGCAAGTCAGCGCATCGGATCACTGCTGCGAACGCGCTGGAGGCCAAGCTGCTCGAAGCGCGATAGCTGTTCGTCCGCCAACGCCTCAAAGTCGATCTCGGGGTGAGCCACCGACGACATGCAGTCCTCCAACAAGCGCCAGCGGGTGATGAACTCCGGGTTGCGCTCGCCGAAGTAACGTACCAGCGAGGTCACCGTCTCCAGCACGCAGTGGCTCTTGGCCTGACCGGCTATGTAGATCACATCGTAGGTGGCGATCATATCTAGTAATGGCTGATTGATGCCCCCCAATGGCACTTCAGGCACTTTGACTTCCGGTTCCAGGATCGAGTAATGCTCCGTTTTGGGAATCGAACCTTTAGCAATAAACGTCGGCTGGCTGTTGCGGGCAGCAGCATGGAAGACGATGGCCTCGTATAACGCAGGGGTGATCGCGTGGCCTGGCGTACCGACCATTGTGTGGTAAGGCCAGATCATGAGCGTTTTCTTGGCGCGTTCTTCGAGCTGCTGCACATAGTTGAGGGACCATTCCGGTTCGACCGTCGGAATCCAACCACCTGCCTCGACCTGCTCAGCCGCAATGGGCGTGAACGGGCCGGGGTGGTTTCCATCCCGATCTACCCACCAAGTGGGGTAGAAAATCTGGAGCGGGGTATGAGTATCCAGGGAGGCCACGATGCTGGTGACGCGCTCCAAGTTCACCAACAGCCACTCGATAGTGCGGCGGGTATCTTCGACCGCGCCAGGCACGCACAGCGAGCCATCGGTGTGAATGAAGTCCACTTGTGGATCGACCAGCAGCAACAGCACCCGGGGTTCATCCTGGCTGGCGGCTGGAGTGACGGTTGCCTTGCCTGCGGCGACCGCTTCCAGAGTGCGAGGCTCATAGTACGTGCCGACTAAGGATGGATCGTAGAAACTGGGGAAAGTCATAGAGCACCCTCCTCCATCTCGTACCAGCGACCGACGACCGAGTCGCGGCGCACCTGTCATGCCCCTAGTTTACCGCGCCCTGAGCGAATTGGAGCAGGGATTCGCCCCTGCACAAGCGGTCAAACCACCAGATTGTGGTATTATGGGGCGCGTTGTGCTACCTTGCCGATAGGGGTTCCGATGCCGCTACGACGGGTCTTCTCACAACTGCTGCTTTCCACCCCCATCATCCTACTTAGCGCGTGCAACCTGCCCACCACCCGACTTGAGAACGCGCCCGCCGCCCCGACGCCCTGGATCATCTACGTCACGGCCACGCCGGAGACCCCCATCGCGGCAGAGGGTGCAACCGGGCCAACCCCGACCGCTACACCGCTGCTGGTTGGCCCGTTCGGGCCTGCCTTTCTGACCCCGCAGGTGGCAACGGCAAGCGCTGTTGAACCCACCCTCGACCTCAGCGACCTGACCCTGATCCCGACGCCAGGGGCCAGCCCAACGGCCCCCTCTGCACAGGCTTCCCCC
>DAOTYF010000056.1:0-1718 GCA_034434995.1 Anaerolineae bacterium | reverse complement strand
CTTCCCCTCGCCGGGCGGCGTTTCGAACAGGGGGAGCTGCTTTGGATTGTCGCTCATGGTTTGTCTTCAACCCAGATCTGCACATCCCTCCACTATGACTATACGCCAATCTGCGTCTTCGGCGCTATCGTTGGGTCGAGAGTGATGCCGGTTTCCACCCTCCCCGTATCCGATCTGTGTTTGGCGCGTCTAATGTGGTGAGAGGCATCGCACAGGAATCAGTGCAGGAACAATCACTTGGCAGACGACAAGACCCTGTTGCAAAAGGCGCAAACCTTCGACGAGGAGGCGCTGGCAGAGATATTTGACCGGTACTATGTCCCGTTGTACCGCTTTATCTACCACCACGTCCGACATGTCGAGACCGCCCAGGATATGGCGTCTGAGGTCTTTCAGCGGTTTCTAGCCCAACTGCGTGAGGGACATGGCCCCCGTAACCATCTCAAAGCGTGGCTGTTTCGCGTTGCCCACAACTTAATCGTGGATGAATCCCGCCGCCTGGTTCACCGGGATCATCAGACCCTTGACGATAAGCTGCCCGCTGAGCACGCTAGCATGGACGAACAGGCTCATCAAGCTATCCTGGCTGAGGCCGCGCGCGATGCCCTGCACCTGCTCACTCCCAAACAGCGGTCGATTGTCATTCTGAAATACTTGCATGGGATGGACAACGCGGAGGTTGCCCGGATCGTCGGCCTGCCAATCACAGCAGTCAAGGCGCTCCAGCACCGCGCGCTGGGCACCCTACGTCGTTCGCTTGCGGGGTCGGCTCCATCCCTGGCCAAGGAGAGTGCCTTATGAAGGATAAGAAGACGCCCCGCATTGTGGAGGAGGTTTTCTCCGCCATGCAAAACGCACCTGACCCAAATCCCGTTCGTCAGGCCAGCGCCAGGCAAGCCTTTCTGGCTCTGGCCCGACGCTACCGCCGGGAGCAAGCCATATCGACCGCCGGCTTCGTGCGTCATAAGGAATGGAGCGACATTCCACGTCAACCTGGAAAGGAGACCATTCCAATGTTGTCACTTGTCAGGGCACTCATCGTGGTAGCGGCGCTGGCCGGAGTTGCGACCGGGGCCGTTTACGCCGCCGATGCCAGCCTACCGGGCCAGTTGCTCTATCCTGCCGACCTAGCAATGGAGCAGGTACAGATGTCGCTGGCGGTGCAGCAGGAGACTCAGGCAGAGTTGGCACTGCGCGCCGCCACAGAACGCGCAGATGAGCTACGGCTGATCGCGCAAGCTGGTAACCCACCCGATCAAGCTGTGCTAGAACGGCTGCGAGTACAGTTGGAGCTGGCGTTCCAGGCTGCTTCCCGTCTTCAGCAGCAGCAGATGGTGCCGCTGATGGTTCAGATGCGCGATATGGCCCAGGAACAAGCCAGGCTTATGCAGCAGCTTGGCTTGGAGGAAGGCGCAGCGATCATGATCCAGGCTCGCAACCAAGCTCAGGCAGGTATTGACGATCCAGCAGGCTTCCAGCAGCGCCAGCGCAGCGGTCAGGGGTGGGATAATGAGACCCCTGATAGTGGCACCGAGCCTGCTCCTACAGTGACTCCTGAGACCCAGGGGGAGGAGGCCACCCAGGGAGGTGATCAGGATCGAGTTCAGGATCGTGACCGCGACCGGACCTGCGAGCCGGGCACCGGCGATTGCGAGCCTGTACAGCAACAGGATCGAGATCGCCAGCAGGATCAGACTCGGGACAGCGATCAGGATCGG
>DAOTYF010000055.1:0-65416 GCA_034434995.1 Anaerolineae bacterium | reverse complement strand
GCACGCCACCCTGGGCACCTGATCCTGGCCGAGGAAGACCCATCAAACCACCCTGCTGAAGGTGGGCGGTGGCAGATCCCGGCGGGGGTGGTATGGCTGGTCGATCCTCTGGACGGAACCACCAATTTCACGACCGCGCTGCCGTTCATATGCGTGTCTATTGGTGTTGCCATCGATGGCCAACCAGTTATCGGGGCGATCTATGATCCATACCGCAATGAGCTATTCAGCGCCGCGCGCGGGCAGGGGGCACGCCTCGGAAACAAGGCTTTACCCCCCATCAAGCCTGCACCCCTGCGCCGGGCCGTGATCAGCCTGGATTGGGCACGCGCCCCTCAGGCACGGCATCGCGCCTTGACCACAGTGAGCGCTCTAGCTCCGCATTGTCATACTGTGCGGGCGTTTGGTTCGGCAGCCCTCTCACAGGCATATGTGGCCGCTGGAAGGGTGCACCTGTATTTCAACTTTGGCCTCCAGCCGTGGGATGTGGGCGCAGGGGCCGTGCTGATCAGCGAGACCGGGGGGGTTCTCCAGCAGCCCGGCGGCGGCGAGTGGCAGCTCGGCGAGCCAGCCATGTTGGCCGGGCATCCTGACCTGCTCGATGAGGTACAGCCGCTTGTAACGGCTCTACATGAGTAGTACACTTGTGCTATCAAAAAGGTTGCCAGCGCTGCGATGTGCCCCTGCTGCTTGAATGACGAGTTACCTGAGGAGGCGGGTTTTGCGAGAGTCGGCCCTTTCACTACAATGGATCGCAGCCCTGACCGCACTGGTGGTGCTGGTTGCCAGTGGTGTGATGATGTGGCTCAAGGGCCGGACAGGCACAACCGGGAGAGGCAAAAGCGTGGAGGAGCGGATCAAAAGGGCGGCGACGCAGATACTTGACGACGCCAGTCTGACCGAGGACATGGACGACGTTGAGGCATCCCAACTGATCGATTGGGCAGTAGCGATTTCGCGGCGGCTGGCCGAAAGCACAGCGGGCCTGGACGATGCCCAGGCTGCTGAGGCGCTCGAAACGCACATCCAGAATCTGCGCAGGCTGGTGCGCCGGATCAACAAGCTGGTGGGGGTGCTCGGCAACCAGCCGCCTGTCGAAGAGATTGACGGGGCGCTAGATAAGATAGTAGAGGCCACCTCTGCAGTCCCTGGCGTAGCCCTCGATGCGAACGCCCTGCGGGAAGCTATACAGGCCACCCAGGCTCAGTCTCCATCCGACATACTCGCCCAAGTTCTATCTCAGTTCAAGGGGGAGATGCCCAATGGCAAAGCGTAGCCGCAGTCGCAGTAGCGGTCGCAGCAGCACCAGCAATGTCTCATGGCGGCTAGGGCTGGTCGTCCTGGCGCTGCTGATCGTAGTGGGAATCATCTACGGTTGGGACACAGCCCTGCAGATGCTCGGCCTGGCAACGCCACGCCCGAACGAGATCGGCGGCGTAGCGCCCCCTGCCTCACAGGTGGAGGGAGATTACTATACCATCTACTTCACCGAGCCATCGCTGTATAGCAGCGGTACCACTAGCGGTGGGATCGAGACCCACCTGATTGACCTCATCAATGCAGCGCAGACCAGCATCCATCTGGCCGTGTTTGAGTTCAACCTCCAGAACGTGGCCGATGCGCTGATCGCTGCCCACAACCGCGGTGTGGAAGTGCAGATTGTCTACGACGACGAGCACACCGAGGACGATCCACAAATGACGCAAATGATCGGTGCAGGCATTCCTGCCACGCCCGACCAGCGCGGCGCGTTCATGCACAACAAGTTCTTTATCTTTGATAGCGCGACGGTGTGGCTTGGCTCATGGAATGTCACGGTCAATGACACGTTCAGGAACAACAACAACGCCATTGTCATCCGATCCCCGGAGCTGGCCCAGAATTACGAGGCCGAGTTCCAGGAGATGTTCAACGGCCAGTTCGGCCCGACCTCACCCGCTAATACGCCCTACCCGTCATTCACCATCGGCGACATCCGGGTTGAGAGTTACTTCTCGCCAGAGGACGGGGTCATGCCGCGTCTGGTGGACTTTGCCCGTACTGCGCAATCCACCCTTCACTTTATGGCCTTCTCGTTCACTGATGATGACCTCGCCGGGGCCATGATTGACCGTGCCTCGGCGGGGGTCGAGGTGCTCGGCATATTTGAGCAACGTGGCGCCAACACCGAGTTTTCCGCGTGCCCTCCGATGCTCAACGCCGGGCTGGACGTGCGGCTGGATGGCAATCCGCGCACCTTCCACCATAAGGTGGTGATCGTGGACAGTGCGGCGGTGGCGATTGGTTCGTTCAACTTCAGTAAGAACGCCGCCGAATCCAATGACGAAAACATGATCATCCTCTATGATCCGTCGGCAGCAGCTCTGTATGAAGAGGAGTTCAATCGGCGCTGGGCCGAGGCACTGCTACCTTTCGGCGGCCAGTGCCTGTCCGAGTAACGATCCAGGCGGGCGCGGGTGAAATCACACGGGCAATTCGGCCCCAATCGCGTTGCGCCCTGAGCGAAACTGTATGCAGGAGATAACCACCATGCGGATCCATTTCACCGAAGCGCCCAACAACTTCTACCTGGGGGCCCAGATCAACCCGGAGACCGGCGAGGTGATCGAGACGGCGCCGGTGTACTACGATGCCCGCGACCTAACCACCCACGCTGTGATCCTCGGCATGACCGGCAGCGGCAAAACCGGTCTGGCTGTGACCTTCCTCGAAGAGGCTGTGCTGGATGGCATTCCCTCCATCATCATCGATCCCAAGGGCGACATCACTAATCTTCTGTTGGCCTTTCCCGACCTGACGCCAGACAACTTCTTGCCCTGGGTCAACCCGGAAGATGCCACCCGCGCCGACCGCACCATCGAGGAGCAGGCGCGCATTGTCGCCACTCAGTGGAAGGAAGGGCTGGAATCCTGGGGCATTGATAATGAGCGCATCCAGGCATACCGGCAGGCAGCACGCTTCAGCATCTATACTCCGGGTTCCGAGGCGGGCCTTCAGATCAGTATCCTGCAATCCTTTGCGGCCCCATCCGAGGGCTGGGTCGGCAACGAGGAGATGCTGCGCGAGCGCATCTCCGGGATCGTCACCGCCCTGCTGGCCCTTATTGGCATCACCGCTGTGCCGGTGGAAGATCGCGAGCATATTCTGCTATCCAACATCTTCGAGTACAACTGGCGCAACGGCGTGGATCTATCTATGGAGCAGTTGATCCTCCAGGTGCAGAAGCCGCCCTTTGCCAAGCTGGGTGTCTTCGATGTTGAGTCCCTGTTCCCGGAGAAGGATCGTTTCAAGCTGGCCCAGCGGCTTAACAACATCATTGCCACGCCCAGCTTCCAGAACTGGATCAACGGTGAGCCGCTGCATGTTCCATCCCTGCTGTACACGCCGGAGGGCTACCCGCGCACGACGGTCTTCTATGTGGCACACCTCAATGATGCCGAGCGGCAGTTCATCATCACGCTGCTGCTGCAAGAGGTGCTGGCCTGGATGCGCTCGCTATCTGGCTCAACCAGCCTGCGGGCCATCATCTATATCGATGAAGTATTCGGCATGTTCCCGCCCTACCCACGTAACCCCGCCCCTAAAGAGCCGTTACTGCGTCTGCTCAAGCAAGCCCGCGCCTTTGGCATTGGCATGATGATCGCCACCCAGAACCCTGCCGATCTGGATTACAAGGGCCTGGCTAACGCCGGGACATGGATTATTGGCAAGATGCAGACCGACAACGACCGGGCCCGTGTCCTGGAAGGGTTGGATAGTGCCCGCGATGCGACCTCTGCGCTTGATGTGCGTTCAGTGGCGCAGTTGATTGGGCGGTTGGGGCCTCGCCAGTTCGTAATGCACAACATCCACGAGCCAGCCACGCCATTCCTCATCCACACCCGCTGGTCCATGTCCTTTTTGCGTGGCCCGCTGACCCGTGAGCAGATCAGCCGTCTAATGGCGGGTCAACGCGCGGCCTATACCGCGCCGGAGACCTTCCCCAGCTACTTCACCCCGCCGCCGCGCCCCGGCTCGGAAGCTGCTCAAGGCTTCTACGATGCGGGCGGGTTCAACCCGCCCCAAGCCGTCGCAGAGCGGGCCTCCTCGGAGGGGGTTGCACCCAGCATGAGGCCCGCCATCACTCCGCCTCTCCCCCAGGCTCAGCCTGCCGAGGAAGAGGCCCCGGCTGGTTTCTCGCCGGTTCCGCCCGCCATCCCATCCTCTGTGCAGCAGTACTATATCCCCACCGAATATGCAGTTGAACAATCCATCCGCAACTGGGAGCGCTGGACAGGCCAGCCCGCTGTGGATGTAAAGACACGCCGCCGCCTGTTGTACCGACCCTCGCTGCTAGCGCAGGTGCAGGTGCGCTTCAACCATACCCAGACCAACACCTTCGAGACGCTGTGGTATGCCTTTATTGTGCCCAACCTCCCCCGTGTGCCCTACCTCGACTGGTCTGAGTATCAGGCCGAGCCATTTGACCCACGCACTCTGGAGCCGCACCCCTTCGCCACGGGCTACTATGCCGAAGTCCCTCCGACACTTGCCACCGGCTCGGGGTTCAAGGACATGCAGAGCAGCCTGGTGGACTGGCTGTATACCAACGCACGGTTGATGGTGTACTATAATCCCGCCCTCAAACTGTACAGCGGTCTGGGCGAAAGCAAGCGCGACTTCTACGCCCGCGTGCAGGCCGCAGCCCGCGACCTACGCGATGCCGAGCTGGATAAGGTCGCGGAGCGATATGAGAAGAAGCTGGTGGACCTCGAAGACCGCGCCCAGCAGATGGCCCTGCGGCTGGAATCCGAACGCGACGAATATGAGGCTCGTAAGCAGGAGGAGCTACTCTCCGCAGGGGAAAGTGTGGTGCGGCTGATGAAAGGCAATGTGTACCGCACCGTCTCGCAGATGGGCCGCCTGCGCCGCTTTAGTTCCCAGAGCGAGGATATGGTCGGCATTCGCCAGCAGCAACTTCTCGACTTAGCTGACCGCCTTGAGGCCACAGAGCGCGAAATGGAACAGGCACTGGAGGCCGTGCGCCAAAAGTGGGCCGCCGCCGCCCGCCAGATCGATGAGGTGCCCATCACACCTTACAAGAAAGACATCAGCTTCATCCTGTTTGGCATCGGCTGGGTTCCGTACTGGGATGTGGTGATCAATGGGGCATCGGTGATCCTGCCTGCATCGTCATCTGGCCTCAGCGCCGCCCAGGACCCCAGTGTGGCGGGGTATTACAGCTGATCGCTCCTCCACTCTACAGACGGCCTGGGCGGTTGCTAAGCCCTGAGGCCCGCCCAGGGCCGAATCTTGCTGGTGACAGGCCAAAAATCGAACAAGTGCTGTGCAAAGCCCAAAGCCGGACAGGCACGGGCATTTTTGATGTTGCCAACTCCCTGGGCTTGCAACGCAGCCCCCCATTCCTGCGTATTGAGGGTAGCGGAATCTATTAAGGAGGTATTGCATGGACATCGGAGCGCTGCTTGGGCGCACCTGGAGTATCGTGTGGAACCACAAATGGCTGATCCTTCTTGGCGTGCTGGTGGCGCTGGGCAGCGGCGGTATGGGAGGTGGGAATTACAACTTCCGTGGCGGGAATTTTGGCTTTCCCTCCAACGACAATGTGTCTCCTCCACCATATGAGGCCCCTGGCCGCTTTGATTTCGACCAGTTCGAGGACTTCAGCCAGTTTGGCCCGGAGTTCGCGCGGTTTGCCGCCATCGGCATCCCGATCCTGATCGGCCTTCTCTGCATTGGTTTCACCATCGGCATTACATTGGCAGTAGTGGCGAGAATTGCGACAGGCGGTTTGATCGCCGGAGTCAACGAGATTGAAGCTACCGGCGCGTCCAGCTTGGGGCAAGCGTGGCGGGCGGGCTGGGCCAGGGGTTGGCGGCTGATCGGGATCGGAATCCTGGCTAGCCTGCCATCCATCATCGCCGTTATCATTGCCCTGGCTCTTGTTATCCCTATCATTGCTGTAGCGACAACGGTCGAGGACGCGGCGTCGCAGATCGCAACCAGCACTGGGCTGATTGTTGTTATCGTTGGTATCGTATGCCTGGGTGCGCTGATCTCGCTACCACTGGCACTGCTGCGCGGCCTGGCGGACCGAGCCTGCATGTTGGAAAACACGGGTGTCATTGACTCGTACAAACGTGCCTGGCAGGTGCTACAGCCCAACCTCGGTGACGCGGTGCTGCTGGCCTTGGTGCACATTGGCATTCAGATTGCCCTGGGTGTGGTGTTGTTCCTGCCTACCATTTTAATGGCGATCTGCTGCCTGCTGTGGCCGGTGCTGTGGGCCATTGGTGGGACGATTGCAACGTACTTCTCGACCATGTGGACGCTCGCCTGGCGGGCGTGGGTGGCAGGGACGCGCCCTGGTCAACCCATGCCCACTCCAACTCCGGCTGTGTAGCGGACCTGCCCCACGACCAGCCGGGGGCACAGGTTGCTGTGCCCCCGGTGTGGGGTAGGTTTACATCCAGTGTCCCACGCCCTCGGGGCGCGGTTGACGGCCTGACAACAGCGCGATAGTATACGCGGTGAATATGGACACAACACCGCACAACAACGGCCAGGACATGCCGTGCCTGGCCGTTTGGTTGCGCAATGCGGATTGCTTATGATAGACCGCCCTGATGAGACTTTCGTGCCGCGCTCAGGCATTGGCGGTTTGGCAGATGCTGCGCTTGGCTTCCTAAACCACCACCTGACGGTGGTGTCGGTGGTAATGGCCCTGGTGGCAGTGGCGCTGCTGATCGCTGGGCCGATGCGCCCGCTGCTGAGGCAACCATCCCCCGTTACCAGTGTTGGCGGGCCGCTGTCGGCAGGGCTGAACGTGCCCGGCGGGGCAGCCAACACAATGGGTTCCATCGAAGCCTTAGACCGGCAGCTCGAGCCTTTCACCATCATCCCCGACCGCCCGCGCAACCAGGTGATTACCTACACCGTCCAGCCAGGTGATACGCTGATGGGCATTGCCCAGGCATTTGGCCTCGACCGGAATACGTTGTTCTGGTCGAATGCCGATACACTGCGCGGCGATGTGCACATGCTCCAGCCGGGCATGGAGCTGGCAATCCTGCCAGTAGATGGCGTCTACTACCGTGCCGATGGCGAACACAGTATCCAGGCTATCGCAGATGAATTTGGGGTCGATCCGCAGGTCATCCTGGAATCGGAATACAACGAGCTGGCCGAGTATACGCCCACTGACGTTCCCCCTTGGGGGATGCGGATCGTTGTGCCGGGCGGCGTCAGCGAGATCAACCCGGACCTGTGGAAGCCGCCGGTGGTCGAAGTGACCGATCCGGTCAGCGGGACGGTCACCCGTGCCTTTATGCCCAACATGGCCGGATCGTGCTCATCCAGCCTCACCGGATCGGGAGGCACGGGCGCGTGGGCCAACCCGCTACCCGGCGGGACCTTCGTGCAGCCGTTTTATCCGGGGCACTCTGGCATTGACCTCGCCGCCCCGGTGGGTACATCCGTGCAGGCTGCCGACTCGGGGGTGGTCATCTTCTCCGGCTGGGTTCCGGCGGACTGGGGCTACGGCGTCCTGGTGGTGCTGGATCACGGCAATGGATGGACGACCTACTACGCGCACCTGAGCGTTAACGGCGTGGGATGTGGGGCATTCGTGCCGCGCGGTGGTTACGTCGGTCAGGTCGGCTCAACAGGCAACAGCACAGGCCCCCACCTGCACTTCGAGATGCGCTGGAATCATACCCCCGATAACCCGGCAGTCTACCTCGGGTTCTGATCCCACTCCGCA
Source organism: Anaerolineae bacterium (assembly GCA_034434995.1). Taxonomy (GTDB): domain Bacteria; phylum Chloroflexota; class Anaerolineae; order Aggregatilineales; family UBA3940; genus DAOTYF01. Next base: position 57,654 of record DAOTYF010000055.1, on the reverse strand, counting down.
TCAAGCGCCAGCGGACAGAGCCTAAGGCACCTGATCCGTGACGCGCAGGTGGCGTGCCAGGTCGCGGCCAAGAGCGACAATACGTTCACGGTAAGCAGCGTCAAGCTGATTGATTCCCATCATGTAGGCATCCTCGCCATTATCGCGGTAATAGCCTCTGCGGCGACCCATTACCTCCAACCCGTATTTGCGGTACAGGTTTTGCGCCACGTGGTTGGTCACACGCACCTCCAGGGTGATCATATCTGCGCCCTGTTGGATGGCCCGCCGCACCATACCCCATAGCAATAACTCGCCTAGCTTGCGACCCCGCCACTCTGGGTGAACCCCTATCGTGCTGACGTGCGCCTCGCCAGCGATGTACCACATTCCAGAGAAGCCCAGCAGCGGCGCGGCGGCCTGCGTCCCAGCCAAACGTTGCTTCAGCCAGTTCCTCAGCCCCGACCCGTTGGCCGAGGGGCCGAGCGGGGGTCCCTGTTCCAGCACCAGCATGGTTGAGCGGTCGTGGTTGGTGATCTCCCAGCGGTAAGTACGGGCAGGCCAGGGCGTGGGGAAAGACAGGTGATCCAGCTCCACCACTGGCTCAATGTCGGAGAGCAACATCCGCCGCAAGATCACGTGGAGACGGTCATCGGCCATCAGGAACGTCTCTTATCCGCCACAGGAACAAGGGGCAAGACAGTGATTTCTCCCCCTTCCTCCTCTGCGCTTCGCCGCGCCCGCATGGTTTAACCCCACACTTTCAGGTCAGGTAGATGGGGGTCAGTGTCGCTGGGTCATCCACCCGATCTTCAGCGAGGCGGTGGTAGGCGATCTCCGCCAGGAAACCCGCCCGCCGCAGAGACTCCGCGCCGCTGGCGACCCTGACGCGATCCCCCAGCGCGGAAAGAATTTCCAGCCCTGCGACACCGATCTCCCCCGCGACCTGCGTGGGCACGTCCAACCGGGCTGCCAGATCAGGCCAGTCGGCGATGAACGGCCCACCATCTGCCGCCCAGTGGTCCCTCTGCCAGCGGTAGAACGCTGCGTTGACCCGTCCTCGGCCCGCCTGCGACACAACGCACAGCCGTTCTAGGATATGCGGCTGTGCGGTGGCAGTGATGTCGAGCGTCAGTACACCGACCAACGGGATTGGCGGCGTCATTGCCATAGCCAACCCCTTGGCCAAGCTCAAGCCAATCCGCAACCCCGTATACGAACCAGGTCCGAGAGCTACCCCAATCGCCCGCAGTTCCCGTAGGGAGATGCCTACCCGTTGCGACAGGTCACGCACCGCGGGGGCTAGCTCAACTGAGTGGTGATCAACACTACGCCAGCTCAGTTCAGCCACCACCTCACGACCATCATGCAGCGCCAAGCTCACCACGCGGGTGGCTGTATCCAGCGCCAGGATCATGAGGGGGCGCTCGCCTGCTGCCATGCCGCGCCGAACTGAGCCACCTCATAGGTCAGCCGGTCATGGGCAGCCTGCAACGACTCCACCAGCGCCGGATCGGGGGCAAGCTGTTCGCGCAGGGCTGGGTTACTCCACACAACCACCCCCAGCTCGTGATTCTGCCCGCGCAGCCGCATAAAGTCCAGCCGATCCAATGCCTCGATAGTTCCCTGGCGGACGGCCCCCAGGCGATCTTCTGCCAATCTCACCGTCTCCTGAAGCAGGATCAGCTTCTGATCAGGCCAAGCGACACGCCAGGGAGTCGCGTGGCGATGCAGACGGCGGCGGGTCTCCCGGAGGCTCTGTTGGTAGGCGCGCTCATGTTGCACAAAGACATCCACCAATTGCTGGTAGCGGGCCGGGTCTTCCAAGTATGCCTGACCGAGCCGGGACAGGGCCTGATCGAAGGCGCGACGGGCCTGCCGGACGTGTCGTTGCTTGAGGTCCTCACCCACCTTCATCCCAGCGAAGGTTCCGGCTATGGCTCCGGCCACTCCACCTACAATGGTCCCAATGCCAGGCGCGATGGCCGTGCCGATCACCCCTCCCATCTGCCCACCGATCAATGCACCACCAGCCCGACTGGTGACTTCAATCGCGGCAAACTCCATGTTGCGTAACAGTGCCGTGCCCTGCTGCCCTCGCTTCCAGGCACGGTAGGTCGCAAAGCCCATGGTGATCAGGGGAATGTGATACAGCAGGCCGCCATCGCCGATGGTGCTGGCTGCACTGGCAGCGACCCCAGCCTTCAATTCAAGCACCGCTCCGGCCCCGGCTAGCGTATCCACAGCCGAATGGCTGGCGGCGCTCAGCGCCAATGCGCTGGATGTGCCTGCGCTCTCCAGTATCGGCAGGCGCTCAGCCAGCTCGTGAAATACCTGTGTCGCCTCAATGTGCTTCAGACTCTCAACCACCTGCGCGAACACCTGTGAAGCCTGCGCCCCCAGTGCATCACGCAGCACCTCGAGGTTGTGGATGGCGTCGGCGATATGGTTCGCGGCGGGGCCATGAAAGTGATCCCAGATAGAGGGAGCAGCTAGACTATACTGCCAGGCCAAGTCAGCGAACGTTACCGCGCCGACGGTCGCCAGCTCGGCACTGGTCACATTGAAAGCACGGGCAATGATCTCCCTCATGCCACCCGTGATGGGAACCTCGCCCAGGACTTCAGCCCGCAACCGCCGGACGTGGCGTGCCCGTGCGCGCATGAACAGGGCTAGGCCAACCACCGTGGCCAGCACAGCAGCCACGATCAGCACGTCAGAGGTATTTTCTGCCAGCGCATTGATGAAGTTTCCACCCATTTTTCCACTCCGTATCGAACAGATAACCCCCTTGGTACAACGTTAGTGGCACACACAGCACACGGAATAGACCATATGTTTCTACACGCTTCTAAACATACTCCGGGATGGGAAGAGCGTCAAGGCGGAAGCCAATCATGGGGGGAGAATTGACAGATGAATGCCTACGGGCATATGTTAGTGGTGTGGCGAGGATAAGGTAACCATGATCCGCACCAGAATTGTCTGCACCATAGGCCCAGCTTCACGAGAGCCGGAGATGCTGCGGAAGCTGATCGGCGCCGGGCTGGACGTGGCACGACTAAATATGTCCCATGCGAGCCATGCGATCCACGCGGAGAACATCCAGCGCATCCGCCAGGCAGCGGATGCACTGGGCAAGCCAGTCGCGATCCTGGCTGACCTGCAGGGACCCAAATTGCGTATCGGAGACATCGGCGCGGATAGCATCACAATTAACCAGGGAGAGCGCGTTGTGCTAACCACCCGGCAGGTGATCGGAGAGCGGCACACGGGCAGCGATGTGGCGGCAACGATCCCGGTGCAGTACGAGCATCTGCCGGAAGATGTCAAGCCCGGCGAACGCATCCTGATTGACGATGGGCTGTTGGAGCTTCAGGTGCTTGGGGTGAATGGGCCGAACATCTTCTGCCGGGTGATCACCGGCGGGCCGCTGACTGACAACAAGGGCGTTAACCTGCCCGGTTCGGACCTATCCGCTCCCTCGATAACGGAGAAGGATGCCGCCGACCTCCAGTTCGCGCTGGAGCATGGGGTAGACTGGGTTGCGCTGTCGTTCGTGCGGTCGGCGGAAGACATTCTCAGGCTGAAGGAGATGATCCTCAACAACTGCGATCCAGCGTGCCCGGTGCGGGTGATCGCCAAGATTGAGAAGCCGCAGGCGCTGGATCACCTTGACGAGATCATCATGGTGGCCGACGGGGTTATGGTAGCGCGCGGAGACCTAGGAATCGAGATTCCGACCGAGCGCGTACCAATGGTTCAGAAACGGCTGATCCAGAAGGCTAACATCGCCGGCAAGCCAGTCATCACGGCCACACAGATGCTCGATTCGATGGTGCGTAACCCGCGACCAACGCGAGCCGAAGCCAGCGACGTGGCGAACGCTATCCTTGACGGGACCGATGCAGTGATGCTCTCCGGCGAGACAGCCACCGGCAAGTATCCTCTCGAAGCGGTGCAGACGATAGTTCGCATCGCCGAGGAAATAGAGCGAGCGATGTTAGCCGAGCCCTGGAACCCGCCGTTGCATGTGGAAGGAGTAGCCCACGATGTAACCGACGCGGTGAGCCGCGCGACCTGCAGCACCGCCCACGCGCTGGGCGCAGCTGCGATCATCACCGCGACTGCCAGCGGACGGACGGCGCGAGCGGTCGCCAGATATCGGCCCCACGCGCCGATCATCGCTACAACACCGTTCCCAGCCGTGCAGCGGCAGCTCATGCTCACGTGGGGCGTGATCCCCCTAACCAGTAGCGCCTTCCAGCGCATTTCGGGGGTCGTGCGAGAATCCATCGAGTTGGCAGTGAGCAGCGGGCACGTGCACGATGGGCAACGGGTGGTGATTACCGCCGGGGTGGCGACAACGATGCCCGGCACGACCAACCTGATGATGGTGGAACTGGTACGAACGGGGGAGGATTCGCAGCCGATTGCTCCTGATGAAGGTGAGGATTTCCCCAACCCGAATGAGGATGGAAAGGGAGACGAAGAGGGCCAGGGATCGGCTCTGGATTACTGACCCCGCCCAGAAGATCACCACAATAGTTCGAGCCGGCTGCTGCTGAGGCTGCATAATACAAATGGCGAAGCGCGAGAAAACCCTTGCAATGCGGGTTCTGGAAGGGCAGGGTGTGCCCTATGAGGTGATCGAATTTCCCGCTACGATCCACGACGCACTGGAGGTGGCACGTTGGGCGGGCCTTCCACCGGAGAACGTGTACAAAACACTGGTGGTTGAGGCATCGGAGCCAGGGTTTAAGCCGATGCTCATCCTGATCGCTGCTGATACAACGCTCGATCTCAAGAAGGTGGCCCAGGCGGTCGGCGCGAAGAAGGTGCATATGGCCCGCCACGCTGATGCTGAGCGCATCACGGGCCTCCAGACGGGGGGCATTTCGGCACTGGCACTGCTGAACAGGGGTTTTGCGATCTACATAGACACCTGGGCCGAATTACTGGATTTCATTGTGGTGAGCGCGGGGCAACGCGGCCTGGACCTGCGACTCTCCCCACACGACCTGATCCGCGTCACCAGGGCGCAGGTCGTTGAAGTGACCTGAGATAATCTCGGGATAGCTTCTTTTCTGCCCAGCCAGCCGAAGGTTCGCGCAAGAGAGAGAGCCTGTGTGAGGGGTAACATGGTCATCACATGCGAACTTCCAATCAGCACGCGCGGCAATGCTGATATGCACGATATTACCGATGGCATCGCTCACCTGGTGCGGGGAAGCGGCCTTAAAGCAGGGATTGTGACAATCTTTTGCCCCAGTTCCACCAGCGCACTGACCACCATCGAGTTCGAGAGCGGGGCGTTAGCCGATCTGAACCGCCTGTTCGATGAGATCGTGCCGCCTGACCGCGAGTACCGGCACAACCTGCGCTGGGGTGATGGCAACGGTCACAGCCACGTGCGGGCTGCGCTACTGGGGCCTAGCCTGACTGTTCCCTTCGCAGAGGCACGCCTGACGCTCGGCACGTGGCAGCAGATTACATACGTGGACTTTGACACCCGCCCTCGCCAGCGAAAGCTCGTGGTACAGATCATCGGGGAGTAGCCGTGTGGCTGTCAAGCGGCCCCTTAGCCTGGCCGTGAGTCTGATCCTGTTGCTTGCCGCGCTGGGGTTGCTCTACACGGTTTACCGCCGTGTGGCAACACCGCTGATGCTGCTGCGCGGCGCGGTGGCTGTTGACGGCAACATCACCGAAAAGCTGGTCCAGCGCCAGCCAGATACCCTGCTGCCCTTCGACGTGACTGTGTACGTGGTGCGCTATGCCTTCCCGACCTCGCAGGGGCAGGTGCGTACCGGCGAACAGATCGTCACACGGGGGTTCTACGAGCGGCTGGGCGAACAGGGCGCCCCAGTGGAGGTGACCATTCGTGCGGACGATCCCGCCGTCAGCGCGGTGGATGCGCGCCTGACCTTTCCTGGATCGGCAGGCTGGCGGCTCGGCATCACCGCCATCTGCCTACTGATCGCCTATTTGCTTGTGCTGTTTGGCGTGATAGGTAGCCCACCGCTGGGAACTACGTGAATCCCCGCGCCTGCCACGCAGCATACAGGGCGATACTGCCCGCTACTGCAGCGTTGAGGCTCTCGACCTGCCCGCGCATCGGCAGGTGGATGAGGAAGTCGCACCGCTCACGCACTAATCGCCGCAGCCCCGGCCCTTCACCACCCACGACCACTGCCAGTGACCCGCGCAGGCTGGCCTGGTCGTAGCGCACGGAGTCTTTGCCCATATCCAGCCCGGCGATCCATACGTCGGCCTTCTTCAACGCCTCGATGGCTTGTACGAGGTTGGTCACTTGTGCCACCATCAGATGCTCGATTGCGCCCGATGATGCGCTGACCACCGCCGGGGTGATCTCGGCGGCGCGGCGCTCCTGAAGGATAGCCCCATGCGCGCCGACTGCCTCTGCCGACCTCAGCAGCGTCCCGACATTCTGCACGTCCTGAAGCAGATCGAGTAGCAACAGCAAGGGCGGCTCGCGGCGCTCAACAGCAAGCCCCAGCATATCCTCGACCTCGACATAGGGATACGCCCCGGCCTCCAGCACCACCCCCTGGTGGTTCGCGCCGCGCGTGTGATCGTCCAGCCAGCGTCGAGGCATGGATTCAGCCGGGATGCCCCGCGCTTGCGCCTGGCGAACAATCTCAGCCAGAATCTCAGAGTTGGCGGAGCCTTCCGCCAGCACCAACCGTCTGAACGGACGCCGCCCTGCGCGCAGTGATTCGAGCACTGGACGGCGTCCGTAAAGAAATTCGTGCGCCATAGTCGACGGGGAGTCCGGGGAGGAACCGAGGGCCTGCTCAGGCAGGCTCATTCCAGGCGATAGATAGTCCCATCTGGGCGGTCTTCCAGTGCGATGCCTAACTCGGCCAGGCGGCCCCGGATCGCGTCGGCACGGGCATAGTTCTTCTCAGCACGAGCCTCGGCCCGCATTTCGATCAGCAATCTGATCAGCCCATCCAGCCGCTCCGCATCCATGCCCTCAGCCTCCAGCCGGTCCGGGACAATGCCCAGAATCTGCCCGCCCAACTCGCGGTACAGGCTGTCGATCCTCTCCAAAATAGGCCGCCCAATCTCCTCGCCGCTGTTAAGCAACGTGTTGACCTCACGTGTCAGGTCGTGCAGGGCGCTGATCGCCACGGGGGCGTTGAAGTCGTCGTCCATCGCCTCCAGAAAGCGGGCTTTATGCTCGTCCAGCACCGTCTGGAAACCCATCGCGGCCTCGCTATCCGGGGCTTTGGGAAGCATGTGGCGCAACAGTCGCACCGGCACTAGCAGCCGCTCCCAACCCTTTTCCGCTGCCTCCAGCGCCTCTGCCGAATAGTCAATGGGGCTAGAATAGTGGCTGGAGAGCAGAAAGGCTCGCAGCGCCTCAGGCCGCGTCCGGGCCAGCGCCTCTTTGACGGTGATGAAGTTGCCCAGCGACTTGCTCATCTTGACCCCATCCACCGTCAGCGAGCCGGTCAGCAACCAGTAGCGGGCGAACGGCTGGCCGGTTAGCGCCTCGGCCTGTGCGATCTCACACTCGTTGTGCGGAAAGCGATTCTCCAGCCCACCCCCGTGAATGTCGAAGGTCTGGCCCAGATATTTCATGGACATGGCCGAGCACTCAATGTGCCAGCCGGGGAAGCCGCGCCCCCAGGGACTATCCCATTGCATCAGGTGCTCAGGCCCAGCGTGGCGCCATAATGCAAAGTCAGCCGGGTTGCGTTTGCCCTCTGCCACCTCGACGCGAACCCCGCCCATCAACTCCTCTAGGTCCTGTCCGGATAGCTTGCCGTACTCTGGGAAAGTGGTCACATCAAAGTACACATCGCCCTGTGGTGTGACATAGGCGTGCCCCTTCTCAATAAGCGCCTGGGTCATGGCGATCTGCTCTGGGACATGGCCGCTGGCGCGGGGTGAGATGTCTGGGCGGATCACCCCCAGCGCGTCCATATCCTCGAAATACGAGCGCGTATAAGCCTCCACGACCTCCATCGGCTCCAGGCTGAGCGCGCCCGCTTTCTTGAGGATGCGATCCTCACCGGTATCGAGCAGATGGCCTACATCAGTGATGTTCTGGACATAGCGCACCCGGTAGCCCCGGTAGCGTAGGTAGCGCAGGATCACGTCGAACGAGACGTAGGTCTTGGCGTGGCCAACATGGGCATGGTCGTAGACTGTCGGGCCGCAGACGTACATCCGCACCTGCCCCTCAACCAAGGGAACAAACGTCTCCTTCTGGCGCGTCAGACGGTTAAAGACAGTGAGTGGCATACCTTCTACTCCCTGTGGCTAGAAACCGGAGAGAGAAAGTGGCAGACTGCTCCCGCAGTCCGAACGCAGCAGACCTCACCCCCTCCTACCAACCATAGCACAAGGCAAAAAAACGCTGGGGGTGAGGTCAGTAACAGGAGCAGGAGAAGGGTTTGTACAGAATCACGGCTGCATAAACTCCCGATTAACCCCCGATTATAACATAGGACGGACCAGTTCGATCCGACGAAGGCACTCGTCCTTGCCCAGTACAGAGATCACGTCTGCTAGATGCGGCCCAGTGACAGTCCCTGTCAGCGCAGCACGGATCGGGAACATCACAACCCGGCCCCCCCATCCATGCGATGCCTTGAACCGCGCCCGCAGATCAGCCAGTAATGCCGCGCTACGCTCTGCATCCAGGATGGGAATGTCTCTCAGCGCCTCGCAGAAGGCGGTGATCACCGCCAGAGCTGACTCGCTGGTGAGCGCAGCGCGGGCCTCAATAGTTGGCTCGCTGAATTCAAAGGCGAAGCGGGTCGCCGGGACCACATCAGCTAGCGTCACCAATTCCTCGCGGACGGCGGTTACCAGCCGAGTGAGGCGTGCTGAATCCCAAGCTGCAGCCTGCGGGTATGCTTCGCGGAGGCGCGGTATTACGCGCCTCGTCAGATCGTCGGCATCCAGCCGGGCGAGGTGTTGCTGGTTGAACCAGCGCAACCGGTTTTCATCGAATGCAGCCGGGCTTTTGGAGAACCGATCCAGGCTGAAGCGCTGGATCAACTCCTCCGGTGTGAAAATCTCATCCTCCGTGCCGGGATGCCAGCCGAGCAACACCAGATAGTTGATCATGGCCTCTGGCAGAAAACCGTCTTCGCGGTAGTTGCGTACTTCAAAGGCTGGATCGCGCTTCTTAAGTTTCTTGCCTGCGCGATCCGTGACCAGCGGCAGGTGGGCGAACACAGGAGCGGGATAGCCTAGCGCGTCGAATAGCTGAAGGTGGATCGGAGCGGAGGGAATCCACTCCTCGCCGCGCAGAATGTGAGTGATACCCATAGCCTGATCGTCCACCACTGTGGCCAGATGGTAGGTGGGAAAGCCATCCGACTTGATCAACACAGGGTCGCGCGGCACACGGGTGTAGTTGAAGCGAATGTTGCCCCGGATCGCGTCGCGCAACACTACCTGACCCTCGGGTGGTGTGCGCAGCCGGACAACATGCGGCTCGTCATCAGGGCGGTAGGCAGACCCTATCTCGACCAGTCGCTCGGCAGCCGCGTGATACAGGTCAAGCCGCTGAGACTGGCGATATGGCGCGTGTGGCCCGCCTACGTCTGGCCCTTCATCCCAGTTCAGCCCTAGCCAGCGCAGCGCATTGAGCATTTCTGCTTCGGCTTGGGCATTGTAGCGAGCCTGATCCGTGTCATCGAGGCGCACGATAAAGCGCCCGCCAGTCGCGCGCGCCAGTAGCCAATTGAACGTAGCTGTGCGGAGATTGCCCAAATGGGGAGGTCCGGTAGGACTGGGCGCAAACCGCGCAACCGCCGGGGATATCATCGCGCGTTCGGATCGGTTGGGCGGGCGAAGATCATGCGCCCGGCGGAGGTTTGCAGCACTTTGGTGACGGTCGCTGGGATGGTATGGCCCATATGACGCCGCCCTCCTTCGACCACGACCATCGTGCCGTCCTCCAGGTAGCCCACTCCCTGACCGATCTCGCGGCCCTCCTGGATGATCTCGATCTCCATCTCCTCGCCGGGCAAATAGACCGTCTTGACTGCATTAGCCAGGTCGTTAATGTTCAATACCAACACGCCCTGAAGCTCCGCGATGCGGTTCAGGTTGAAGTCGTTAGTCACGATGGCGCAATGAAGCTGCTTGGCGAGCACGATCAGCTTCTCATCCACCGAGTCCACACCCTCTACGTCCATGTCGGTGATGCGCACCGGGACGAGGGATTCCTTCTGGAGCCGGTTGAGCATATCCAGCCCCCGGCGACCCCGGTTGCGGCGCAGGGTATCGGGCGAGTCGGCGATGTGTTGCAGTTCGCTCAGCACGAAGCGCGGGACGAGCATCGGCCCCATGATGAAGCCGGTCTGGCTGATATCAGCGATGCGCCCGTCAATAATAACGCTCGTATCCAGCAGGAGTTGGCGGCTGGGTGGCAGACCGCCCTCGTCGCCGCCTAGTGTCAGGCTGGGGAACTGGCCGCGAAAAACCTCGAATACATCGCGCCGCCGCATGGCAAAGATCGCCGTGCCAAAGTATCCAAACACAATGGCCGCAATGCCCGGCAAAATCGCGCTGTAGGGCTGCGGCAGCAGGGACAGCGGCAGGGAGAGCAACGCCGCGATGCCTAGGCCAACGATCAGCCCAAATACCCCTGCGACCAGTTGCTGGGCAGGAACCTGGCCCAAATAATCGCGCAGCGCACGGGCAGGACGGGTGGTGAAGTAGGGGGTCAGGATCAGGCCAAACAGCGCGCCGATCAGCAAGGTCACTAGCGCCCAGATCTCGGGCGGGTCGCCTGCAACGCCTGCCATGTAAACGCCCAGGTTCAGGCCGCCAAAGGCGAAAACCACCATGCCCACCAGGCGCATCAAAAACTCAAAGCTCATTGAGGCCCTGTCTGAAGTAATAAGACCGAAATCAATAACAAAAACAGCGCTTCGCTTGGCTGCTATGTAGCGCAGTCAAGCGCATCCCTTACCCTCTCAACGGGCGGGATTTTAGCATGACTCCCACTGCGCAGCAATCCGCCTTGAGGCGGCCCCGCGCGGCGCTGGAGCAGGCGATCCACCCTCTGTCAGTCGGTTGCGATAGGGCCTGCTGCGCCAGCTCTCCATTGACAGGGGCGGGCGGAATGTTTAGAGTTATTCCCAGCGCACCTCCGCCACATGAGTGCCAGGAGATTGTCGAGTGGACGAAGTGACTCATACTGCTCTCGCTCAGTACGTCCGCGATCTGTTCGCACCGGAGGACGAGGCGCTGAGGTCGATCCGCGCTGCCAGCGAGGCCGAAGGGCTGCCCCAGATTCACATTAAGCCGGAAGAGGGCCGGATGCTGCAATTCGTCTTGGCAGCCAACGGGGCGCGGCGAGTGGTGGAGATCGGGGCGCTGGCTGGTTACAGCGGGACATGGATCGCGCGCGCCCTGCCCGAAGGCGGGAAGCTGATCTCGCTGGAAAGGGACCCGCACCATGCTGAGGTAGCTCGGGCGTCGTTTGAACGTGCCGGGGTAGCGGATCGGGTTGAAGTGCGGGTGGTCGATGCGCGGGACTATCTGAAGACGCTTACCGCAGAAGGGCCGTTCGACGCGGTGTTCATTGACGCAGCCAAGGGTGATTACCCGCACTATCTGGACTGGGCCATCAACAACGTTCGGGTAGGAGGACTGGTGTTGGCGCACAACGCTTTCTGGGGCGGAGCAGTGGTGAACGCCGCCCGACGCCCGGATCGTGATCTGAAGGGTCTACTGGCGTTCAATCGTCGCCTGGCTGAAGACTCGCGCTTGCTGGCAACAATCCTCCCGGTGGGCGATGGCATTGCTGCTGCTGTGCGGGTACTGTGAGCGCCCGCCAGTAGCAAGCAGATGGCTGCACAGGCCCCGCAGCAGAGCCTTACTCAACCACACCACAATGGAACGGTGGCATCATGCAACCTCCTGCTGACTTGATACCCCGCTTCGAGGCAGCGTTTGGCGTGCGGCCCGAGATCATCGCCCGTGCGCCGGGGCGTGTCGATGTGATCGGCGCGCACACTGACTATAACGACGGGTTGGTACTGCCCGCTGCCATTGATCGGAGTGTGTGGGTCGCTGCCCGCCAGATATCAGGGTCACATGTGACCATCCATTCCCTAGATATGGACGAGCGAGTCAGTTTTGACCTGCTGGCGCTCGATGCTAAGCAAGCCTTGGATGGGCGACCTCTGCCTGAATGGGCACGGTACCCGGCAGGAGTTGCCTGGGCGCTGAAGGATGTGGGCGCAGACCTACCGGGCTGCGAGATCGCGGTGACGGGGGACGTGCCGGTGGGAGCCGGACTGTCGTCATCAGCGGCAATAGAGGTAGCGCACGCCGTGATGTGGGCATACCTCAGTGGCTGGGAAGGAGATCGGATGGCGCTGGCCCAGCTCTGCCAGCGCGCTGAGAACATCTATGTTGGTGTCAACTCGGGATTGATGGATCAGTTTTCCAGCGCGTTCGGGCAGGCCGATCATGCTCTGCTGTTTGATTGCCGGACTCTCTTCTGGGAGGCGGTCCCGCTCAGCCAGCGGGTAGCGCTGGTCATCGCTGATACAGGCACGCGACGCACCCTATCCACCAGCCGCTACAACGAGCGCCGCGCCGAATGCGAGCAGGCCGTTCGCGCTCTCCAAACCGTGCTGCCGGGCATCCAGGCGCTGCGCGATGTGCCGGTGGAGATTTTCCATCAGGTCAAAGAGGTTATTCCACAGCCTGCCCGCGATCGTGCCCAGCATGTGATCGAGGAGATTGACCGGGTGCGGCAGGCAGCCGAGTCGTTGAAGCAGGGAAACGTAGAGGCATTGGGAAAGCTCATGGACGAATCCCAGATCAGTGCCCGCGACCTGTACGCCGCCAGCGGCCCAGACATTGATGCTATGTGGGAAGCGTCGCTCGGGCATCCGGCCCGACTGGGCGGGCGGTTCCTCGGCGCGGGATGGGCAGGTTGCCTGATCTTCCTGGTTGAAGCGGCAGGCGCGCAGGACTTCATGGCGGCTACAGGTCGGCGCTACCAACAGCGCACGGGCCGCGTGCCTGACCTCTATGCCACGCGGGCGGCTCAAGGCGCGGAAATAGGCCCCCTGCCTGAAATGAGCTGATCGGCGGACCGCTGCGTCTAATCTAAGGACTGTCCTCCCTCTGCATCAATGACGATATGGTATAATTCGCCGCGCTGCGTGCCGGAGCACGCGCTGAATTCATGTGGGGTTCTATGCCACGCGAGCGATTTCTTGTTCTGCTGATCTGCGCGATTGCTGTAGCAGCCCTCGCCCTAGGAGGGTGTCGCCCGCTGCCTGTTGCTACACCCACACCCACCCGCACACCGGGGGTGGTGATTGCGCCGCTGCCTAACACTACGCCGACGGCTGCCGTGACACAACCCGCGCCTACCATGCCAGGAGACCCTGTCGTGGGGCCGGATAGCTACCCGGCGGGAGTCAACCCCCTAACGGGGCTGATGGTCGCCGATCCTGCTGTGCTGAACCGCCGGCCCCTGGCAATCAAAGTCTCGAACTACATCGGGGCGCGCCCGCAGGCTGGTTTGAGCTTCGCCGACCTGGTCTTCGAGCATTACGCTGAGGGCGGGGAGACGCGCCTGACCGCTGTGATCTACAGCCAGACGCCAGAGCGGGTTGGGTCCGTGCGCAGTGGGCGGCTGCTTGATCTCGAAATTGTGCCGATGTTTGATGCGATCCTGACCGCGTCGGGTTTTAGTGATGGGGTGCGAGCGCGCATTGATTCCACCTCGTGGGCAGCGCGCAATCTCTCCGGGCCATATGTTGGCGCGCCTGCGCTGGTGCGTGTGCCACTCCAGAACGTAGCCTACGAGCATACCCTGTTCGCCGTGCCCATTGAAATCTGGCGGTTGGCTGACCAGCAGGGGATCAACCAGCCACCTGTGCTGACTCCGGGCCTGGCCTTCAGCAATGCACCGCCCGCTGGCGGGACGCCCGCATCCCACGTGCAAATCGGATATGGGTTGTCATGGACAAACGTAGATTGGCAGTACGACCCGCTGACGCGCCAATACCTGCGTACTCTGGCTGGAGAACCTCACACGGATGCCCTCACCGGCCAGCAACTTGCCTTCGACAACGTGCTACTGGTCGGCGCGTGGCACATTGAGACGGACATCCCGGAGGATAGCTTTGGCGGCGGACATCTGTCGGTTGAAATCCAGATCTGGGGCGATGGACCGGCAACCTTGTTCCGCGATGGACAGCGCTACGAGGGCCACTGGACGCGCAGTAACCCGGAGAATATGCTTCAGTTTACGGACTCAACCGGAGGTGTGTTGTACTTGAAACCTGGGCAAACCTGGTTTGAGATGGTTCCGATTGGCTTCGATAAGTTGTTCGTGGAACCGTAGGGTCTGCGCCTAGCGGAGCGAAAAGCAACGGTCAGGCGCCGAGCTGCACCGTACCATATTTAGGAATCCTGATGAGGGTTGGGGCTATGGTTCATTTGGAGAGATGGCAGATCATGATGGGGATTGCGCTGATCGGGGGGCTGGTGGCGTGTAGCGCCCCAACGCCTATCCCTACCCCGACGCCCACGCCGTTGATTGCCATACCAACGGCGATTCCCGTCACGCCCACGCCAACGGCTGCTCCTGCACCAGAGCAATCCGTTGCCACGCCCATCGGCCCTTATGGCCCAACCGGCTTCCCGCCCGATGTGAATCCCCTGACCGGCCAGCCCGTGGCCGACCCCACTACCCTCAACCGCCGCCCTCTGCTGGTCAAGGTCAGTAACGAATCGTCGGTAGTACGACCGCAGAGCGGCTGGGCCTTCGCCGATCACGTCTGGGAATCTCAAATGGAGGGCTTTGCCCAGACGCGCTATACCGCCGTGATCTACAGCCAGTCGCCGCAACAGGTGGGGTCGGTGCGTAGCGCCCGCCTGATCGACGTGGAGCACCTGGTGGATATGTATGGTGGGGTGTTGGTGTTCTCCGGCGGCAGCTCTAATTTCAGGCACGAGCCGCCCGGCCCGCCCCGCATCATGGAGCTGGTGCTGGCTGCTCCCTGGCGGAATCGGGCGATGTCAGAACAACAGGGATATGGAGCCCCATACCTGGTGCGTATCCCCGATGTTCCGCGACCTGGTGTTGCCAGTTGGCATACCCTGTTCGCCGTGCCATCCGCGATCTGGCAGTGGGAAACCGAGACAGGCATCAACCAGCGGCCCAACCTCGACGGACTGGCCTTCAACCTCAACCCGCCTGCAGGGGGCACGCCCACCACTGAAGCAACGATTGACTATCCCGGCATCGGCCCCAAGCATACCTGGCGCTGGGATGGCGCGTCGGGACGCTGGCTGAGTTGGACAGACGATCAGCCGGACGGTGATTATCTGCTGCCCAATACCCAGATCGCCTTTGATAACGTGGTGATTCTGCAGGTTCCCCATTCGGAAGCGGACTTCCTGGAACAGGAAGGTGCGCTGGGTGAGTTATACTCTGTGCGGATCAATCTGGCCAGTCAGGGTGATGGTGTATTGCTGCGCGATGGGCAGCGATATGCCATCCGCTGGAACCGGCTGGCAGCAGAGGGGATGCTGCAATTGACTGATGCCAGTGGCGGGGCCGTCCCGCTCAAGCCAGGGACGACGTTTTTCCATACGGCGGATACGGTATTCTTCCCGCCGCAGATCGCGTTCCTGCCGTAACTTGCATCAAGCCACGATGACGCACATCATCACAGGGCTGTGTCTGCGGTCGGGGGAGTGCGTTAAGGTGTGTCCGGTGGACTGCATCATACCGGGGCAGCCCATCGACGCCTGGCCGACCTATTACATTGATCCTGCCGCGTGCATCGACTGCGGGAAGTGCATCCCAGCCTGCCCGTATAATGCGATCTGGCCGGAATCAGAGGTTCCGCAGCCACTGAGGGGAGATATTCAACCCAACTACGACTTCTTTTCGCGCGGGCCGGGGTACTCCGCGCGGGGTGTGTAGAAACACTACCGCCAGGTGCAAATGCACCTATAATAGGGCTACAAGCCACATCCCTGCCTGGCCCTATTGATAGGGGGACGAAAGCCCATGAAGTTGGTTCTGGCCATCGTTCAGGATATCGATGCGGACGCGGCCATCAAGGCGCTGACTGAGAAGGGCCAGCGCGTCACGCGCATGGCCTCAACCGGTGGATTCTTCCGGCAGGGGAATACAACCCTGTTTTGCGCGACCGAGGATGATCAGGTGGATGCAGTGCTGGATGTGCTGCGTCAAGTTTGCCAGCAACGTACCCGACTCCACCCCATTCATCTTGATCCAACTGAGCCTATCGCCATGGGAGTGGCTTACACCGAAATCCCCATTGGTGGTGCCACAATCTTCGTCTTCAACATCGAACGCTACGAGCAAATCTAGGCGGTTTTACCCGCTCTACGCCACACACGTTCGCCGCCGCTGTGAGCAGTGTGGGCGCGCAGTGCTGCCGCCATCTCAGCCAAATCATACCAGAAGGTGCTGATCTGGGAGGTATACCGGCTTACTGCAGCGATCTTGGCCTCGAGCGCGGCCTGGCCAAGTGACACAACTACCGGACTCCAGCCTGAACCTTCTCTCAGCCTCTCTTCCAACGCGCCTGGCACGGTAACGTAGGGATAGTCCTCGTAGTACCACACCTGCTGAGGAAGAAGCCCCCATCTTTCCACCGCCGCGTACACAATCTGATGGTCAACGTGATGGCCGATTCCCAGAGGCGCATACAGCGTTGATCCCAGCGGGAGGGGCGGGGCTGCGCTCAACCCATCCAGTGCAGGGTCAGCAGGGTGGACTAGCCCAAAAAGGCTCTCCTCGCTGGCATAAAGGGGCTTCCCGGTGAGGGGGTGATGGCGGTAGATGCAATCAAGCAAAGGGAGGTAGATCACCCGGATTGCCCTGCCCAGCGACTTGATGGCTTGCTGGTCTTCAGCACGACGCACGGCGGGGGGATTGGAGAAATCCACCCCGGGTGGCATTGAACGCTGCCAGCGTTCGTGCAGTGAGCGTGCAAATGGGGAAAGGATCTGGTGCGAGGGCGGGCTGGCGCTGAAGAGCGTGATCACCGCGATGGTCTCTCCCCGCCTAGCTTGTTGCCAGATCATGCCGCCGCAGCTGAGCACGGCGTCGTCGGGATGGGGAGAGAGGTAGATATGCTGGGCATCAAGGGAAGGCCACAGCAGAGGCATGTCGCAGCCGCAAGGTTTTCTTGGCAGGGTGTAGCTTAGAATGGCTAGGGCGTGTTGTCGCTTGTGCTCCTGGGAATGCCAACACAACCCTAACCTGCCAGAAGCAGAATTGCCTCATCAACTGTCTCGTGAACCGGGAACATCGTATCGTAACCTGCCAGGCGAATAACCTCCATTACCTTCGGATTCGGCCCTGCCAGATGCAATGTTCCACCCCGATTGTCAAGCAACTTGGCCCCGATCAGGAACATCCGCAGGCCGTAGCTCGACATGTAGTCCACATCGGAGAGATCAACGATCACCTGTTGGCCACCCAGGCCCATCACGCGGGTGCGGAAGTCATCCTCGATGGTCATGGTGTTAGGAGCATCCAACGTGCCAGCCAGCGTGATCCTGTGCAGGCCATCCTTCAGCACTTCGTCGCTCATCGTGACGCTCATGCGCGTTCTCTCCATACTTCAAGGCGGTAGATGAGTATCGAACTCCCTCAAGTATAACCACAGCCTGATTAACAACAAAGCCTGGCACTTGCCTTCCTGCCGTGAGAGGCGGTAGAGTCGCGCACCAGACTGCCAGGGTGGAGACATAGAGGGGGCGCGATGGGTATTCAGATTCCATTCCGGGATCGGCTGTCACAAGGCGTCATTCTAGCCGATGGCGCGATGGGAACCCTGCTGCACAGCCAGGGTGTTCCGATTGATTCCTGCTTCGACGAACTCAACCTCAGTAATCCGGCACTGGTGTCCGAGATTCACCGTGCGTACCTCGAGGCCGGGGCCGAGATCGTAGAGACCAACACCTTTGGAGCCAACCGCTTTAAGCTGGGTGAGCATGGGCTGGAGGGCCAGGTGGCGGCGATCAACCGCGCCGCCGTATCTCTGGCCCGCCAGGCTGTTGAGGCCACCTCCCAGCCTAACCGGTACGTCGCCGGATCGGTTGGCCCGTTAGGGGTGCGGCTGGCTCCCTTCGGGCGCGTCCCAGCGCGGCAGGCATATGAGGCGTTCTGCGAACAGATCGCAGCGCTGTGCGGGGCTGATTTACTATTTCTGGAAACCTTCTCCGACCTGCTGGAGCTGGCCGAGGCCGTTCGCGCTGCACGTGATGTGTGCCCGGAAACGCCCATCGTTGCCGAGGTGACCTTCACCCGTGATGACCGCACCTTGCTGGGGGATACACCGCAGCAGGTCGCCGAAACGCTGGCCGGTTTAGGCGTGTCGGCTATCGGTGTGAACTGCTCCAACGGCCCGGCCCAGATCATGCGTGTTATCAGGGCCATGCAGACCGTCGCGCCCGGCCTCGTCTACTCCGCGATGCCCAACGCAGGCTGGCCGGAGTACGTGGGTGGGCGGGTAATGTACCCCGCCGGGCCAGGCTACTTTGCTGAATACGCGCTGGCGTTGCGGGCGCAGGGCGTGACTATCATCGGCGGGTGCTGCGGCACGACCCCAGCGCACATCGCGGCCATGCGCGCCGCTCTCGACGATCCGGCCCGTACCACGGCAGTTCTGGTCGGCGACGTGGAGGCTGAGAGCACCGAGGATGTTGGCAGGCCGCCTGCCCCAAGCCCCCTTGCCCAGAAGATCGCGCACGGTGACTTTGTGATCGCAGTTGAGATATCTCCCCCCAGAGGGATCGCCACGGAGAAGGTGCTGCGTGCTGCCGAATTGCTTCGCTCGGCAGGCGTGGATGTGCTCAATGTGGCCGATACGCCGATGGCACGCATGAGAATGAGTCCCTGGGCGGTTAGTTACCTGCTCCAGCAGCAGGCGAGAATCGAGACTGTGCTGCACTTTCCCACCCGCGGGCGCAACCTACTGCGCATTCAGGGTGACCTGCTGGCCGCACACGCGCTGGGCGTGCGGAATCTGTTCGTGGTGATGGGCGATCCAACCCACATCGGCGATTACCCGGAAGCCGCCGATAACTACGACATCGTCCCGTCGGGCCTGGTGCGGTTGATCAAGCAGAACCTCAACGCGGGGCGAGACTCAGCGGGCAACCAGATCGGCCAACCGACCAACTTCCTGGTCAGCTGTGCTGTCAATCTGTGCGCCCCCGACCTGGATCGGGAAGTGAGCGTGACGCGCAGGAAGATCGAGAACGGGGCGGATTACCTGATCAGCCAGCCGATCTTTGACCTGGACGCTTACGACCGTTTTGTGGCCCGCTACACTGACCTGTACGGCACGCTCAGCGTGCCGATCCTGGTGGGCCTACTGCCGCTGTATAGCGCGCGCCATGCCAGTTTCCTGCACAACGAGGTTCCCGGGATTCTGATCCCCGAGGCGATCATGGCGCGCATCGAGGCGGCAGGCGAAGATGCTCCACAGGAAGGCGTGCGGATCGCGCAGGAATTAGCACATCAGCTTCGCCAGCGGGCCGCCGGGCTGTACCTCATGCCCCAGTTTGGGCGCTACGACCTGATCGCGGAGATCGTGGAGTCGGTGCGGGCGCGAGTGCGATAAGTGGTGTCAGCGCCAAGGTCCGTACAGATAGCCTTATAGCGCCGCCAATCTGTTCCCCTGGTGATGTAGATGGTATGGCTTGACCTGGTTGGCGGCACGAGGAAACCATTGTAGACTCCCGCACAGGCGGGGTCTACGGGAGCGTGCCCGCCGGCGCTGGCTTGAACTGCCCCCGGAAAGGATCGTCGACCTTGGCAGACGCAGACTTCTGGCGCCATGAGCCTATCGGCACACCGGACTTCGTGGTGATTGGCTCCGGGTTTGGCGGGAGCGTCTCGGCGATGCGGTTGACCGAGAAGGGCTACCGCGTGCTGGTACTGGAACGAGGGAAACGATTCCGGGATGAGGATTTCGCCCGGACTGACTGGGATGTGCGGAAGCTGCTATGGATTCCAGCGCTACGCTGCTTCGGAATCTGGCAGTATACCTTGCTGAACGGCATTCTGGTGATGCACGGCAGCGGGGTCGGCGGGGGGAGTTTAGTTTATGCCAATGTGCTGATGGAGCCGGACGACAGGTTGTTCGAGGCTCCCGCCTGGAGTCACCTGGCGGACTGGAGAACGCTGCTGCGCCCCCATTACGAAACGGCCCGGCGGATGCTGGGGGTAACTCCCAACCCACGCCTGTGGCCTGCCGACCATGTATTGTGTGATATCGCCGAGGAACTAGGTACAGGTTCGACGTTCAGGCCCACCCACGTGGCGGTATTTTTCAACGAAGGGCATGAGGGTGAGCTGGTTCCTGATCCCTACTTCGGGGGAGAAGGACCGGATCGGCGGGGCTGCCAGCACTGTGGTGGGTGCATGGTCGGCTGTCGTTACAATGCCAAGAACACGCTGGTCAAGAATTACCTGTACTTTGCTGAGAAGGGTGGCGCGTGGATCGTTCCCGAAGCGCGTGTGACTGACATCCGCCCGTTGGGGGAGGGCCAGCCCGACGGGGCGCGCTACGAGATCGTGTGCCAGCGCACGACGGATTGGCTGCCCCGATCCATTCGGCGCATCCGGGCGCGGAATGTGATCGTCGCGGCGGGAGCAGTTGGCACGAACCGGCTGCTGCTACGCTGCCGCGACCAAACCCGGTCGTTGCCTCATCTCTCCCCTCGCCTAGGGGAGAACGTCCGCACCAATAGCGAGGCGCTGACCGGGGTCACCGGGCCACGCGGCCAGGCGGATTATTCGAAGGGCCTTGCCATCACGTCCGTGTTCCAGGCCGACACAGTAACCCAGATCGAGCCAGTGCGCTTTCCCGATGGTTCCTCCTTGCTGGCCAAACTGCTTGCCGCCCCCCTGAGCGATGTGAGTGACACACAGCTTGCTATCCCTCTCCGTATTGCCAAAACGCTGTGGCGCATGATCCGCCAACCACTGGCCTTCCTGGATGCCAAGTTCTTTTCCCGTTGGGCGCCGCGTAGCACGATCCTGCTGATCATGCAGACTGAGGACAACCTAATGAAAGTGCGGCTGGGCCGCCACCTGTTCACTCTATTCCGCCGCGATCTAGTGAGCGTGCGGGATGAGGTCCGTCCGGTAACAGCTATTGTTGATACCGGCTACCGAGTGACGCAGCGATTCGCCCAGAAGGTTCGCGGCTACCCACAGGGGATGATCAATGAGAGCCTGCTCAACATCCCTTCGACGGCGCACTTCATGGGTGGCGTGCCGTTTGGGCGGGATGCGGCTGAGGGGGTGATCGGCCTGAACTTCGAGGTGCACCATTACCCCGGCCTGTATGTGGTGGATGGCTCGGTGATGCCCGCCAATCCGGGGATCAACCCCAGCCTGACCATCGCGGCGCTGGCAGAGTACGCTATGAGCCAGATACCGCCGAAAGAAGGAGCTGGGTCACGCCCGGCGTTGATGTCTGCATCGAGGCATTCCGCTGGTGTAGATGCTAGCTAAGTGTGTTTGGCCGAAAGACTTTCCGTGAAACGCTTAAGCTCAAGCAACTTTCGCCGCTTCCACGCAATACGCAGCGTGTGTTATCCTTGGAGGCATGGCTTCTCCACCCAAGTTGACCAAGCGCGATCTCGCAACGCTGTGCGCCCGCACCTTCCCCGACCGGCCCCACCAGCACATCGGCGCAGTCAAGCCCCTGCCAGGTCGCCAGCATGAGATGGTGGCCTTCCGGTTGCGCTGGCATGCCC
Source organism: Anaerolineae bacterium (assembly GCA_034434995.1). Classification (GTDB taxonomy): domain Bacteria; phylum Chloroflexota; class Anaerolineae; order Aggregatilineales; family UBA3940; genus DAOTYF01. The sequence goes on along the minus strand of DAOTYF010000055.1, from coordinate 35,889 downwards.
TCGACAGCGAACATGACGAATCGCTGGTCGCGCGGCGCTACATCAGCACACTGAGTTGGTGGCGGCCCGACGACCTCGGTAAAGCGCAACGGGAAGCGACAGTCACCCGCTGGTTACACGAGCAGGGTTTCCCTGTGCCCGCTGTTTACGCGCGGGAGTTCGGGGCGCTGGGGGACGTGGTGCTGTTCTCGCGGCTCCCCGGCCAGGATTGGTCGGCGAGTAAGCTGCCCTTCCCGGAGGTAGTCCATCCGCATGTGGATCAGTTTGCGGAGCTACTGGCCTGGCTGCACAGCCTCAATCCGCCGAAGGCCGTGCGCGAGGTCGTGCCCAGGGTGACCCTGCCCACCGCGCTTGCCAGCCTGATGGCTCTGGCAGCACAGATTGGCCTGCCGGAACTGGTGGGGGCCATCGAGCAGGCCATGCAGCACGCCTACGACCTCTCAGAGACAGAGGCTGTCCTGTTGCATGGTGACTACCATTTCTCCAACACCCTGCTGTTCGACGGGCGGATCAGCGGGATCGTGGATTGGGAATACTGTGCGCTGGGCGACCCACGCTGGGACATCGCCAACGCCTATAGCCAGCTCGTGGACTTCGACGCGGCCAGCGCCGCCGATCGCTTTCTTGACACATACCTCTGCGCCAGCGGGCGGGCGTTCGGCGGGCCGCCGTTGTATGTGATAGTGGCAGCTCTCCAGCAGTGGACGATCTCCGAATGGGTGGTCAAACAGCAGACTGGGGGGCACTCCCCGGCCTTTGCAATGGCGCAAACTCTGGTCGATCTGCGCGACGTACATCGGCGGCGTGCGCTTGTTGCGTTGGAGCAATTGAAGTAGGGCTTATCCCATAAGCCCACATCTCGCTCTGCGACATGCCATCCCGCTGGCTGCTGCAGCACAGTGCTTCAGCGACCTGTCTCGACCCACAACCGCTGCCCGTCTGTTATCACCTCCACTGATCCCTGCTCGGTGATGGGGTAGACGGCACTGCCTGTCGCTTCGATCTGAGCGAGAATCTCGGTATCCGGCAGCCCGCCCCGGCTGCCGGTGATGATGCTGACCTGCGGAGTGATAGCTGCCAGAAATGCCTCGCCGGCGGAGCCTGCCAAACTGCCACGCGGCACGTGCAACACGGTGGCGTGCAGGGGTTGCCCGCTTCGCAGCAGGATAGCCGCTCCATCCGCGCTCAGATCATCGGCCAGCAGAACTCGTGCGTTTCCGTAGGTCAACATCAATACGACAGGCTGGCCTGGATCGGAGAAGCTGCCCGGCGGCGCTCCACCCTGGGTATGTAACACGGTGAGCAGAACGCCATCCCCAACAGCGATCCGCGTACCGAGCTGTGCGATTACTTCAGGGACCTGCTTGGCCGCGAGCGTTCCCCACAGCGCATCTGCGATCTCGCTCTCACCATGCAGCCCGTTGGTCATCACCGCATCAATCTGGTAGCGGTCCAGGATGGATAGCGCCCCCCCTATGTGTGACTGGGTTGGTTGTGTGAGCACAACCAGATCGATCTGGCGATCCCAGAAAGGGAGAGCGTACCCCAACGCCGCCGAGAGTCTGCGCCCGCTGCTTCCCGTATCGACCAGAATCTGCCGCCCACTTGGCGTTTCGATCAGCGTTGCTGCCTCGTCTCCTGCATCAATGAAGGTGATGTGCAGCCGCCGATCCGGGACCGACCACGCGGCGGCGATCAGCAGAGCAGCAACCAGCAACCCTGCCAGTGCCGCCACCTTTGTACTAAATGCCTTCCGCAGCGACTCGCGCCAATGGGCACGATCGACTTCTGGCTGGATGGTGAGCCAACTCGCGCCAAACAGAACCGTGTAGAGAGCAAACACACTCGCTCCTGCGAGGTGAACATCAAGCGAAGCCCAGGGCAACTTTGCCCCCGCCCGGACAATCGCCAGTGTGTAGGTTAAGAAAAGCCAGCTTCCCCAAGCCAACACCTGCCCAAGCGGCCACCACACCATCGCCAGCAGAACTCCCAGCCCGCCCAATACCATCAAGGGGGCCTGCACAGGCCCAATCAGCAGGTTGGCTGGGAGCGAGACCGGCGAGAACCGCTTGAAATGGTAAGCGATGATCGGAGTGGTTGCGATCTGGGCTGCAATCGTCACCAGTAGCGAGTCCGAGATCATGCCAATAGCCTTCTGCGCAGCTTCGGCTGTCACAAACCGTTCGAGGACCTTGGCCAGGCCGTGCTGCATTGGCTCAACGTACAGGATCAGCCCCAGCGTGGCCAGGAAGCTGAGCTGGAAGCCAACGTCCCACAATGCAAGTGGGTTGATCGCCGTCATCACCAGGGCAGCAAAGGAGAGCGATGCCAGGCCGTATGTCTGGCGGCCAAGTTGCGCTGCAACTAACCCCAACGTCGTCATGATGGCCGCCCGGAGGACCGCCGCATCTCCCCCTACGAACACCGCATACACCAGCACGGCAACGATGGTCGCCGCTGCTGCGCCCCGCGCCGGGAGGAATCGCCGCGTGATGCTGCCGACCAGACCAGCCAGAATGGCGAGGTTAGTCCCAGAGATGGCGATGACGTGGGTGGTGCTCGTGGCGTTGAAGGCTTCACGTATCTCTGGTGCGATGCCCGTCTCGATCCCCAGCAGAATGCCGGCCAACAGGGAAGCCTGCGGATCGGGTAGCAGCCTCAGGATCGTCTGATGGGCATGCTCGCGGAAGTCCAACAGCACGGCTCTCAGGGGGTTCCCTTGCCGGGGGCCAATAACCGTTACCTCTGAATAGCGCATCAGGCTGTAGACACCCTTACGCGCCAGATAATCTCGATATGAGAATTCATCGAGTTCAGGAGGAGCGATCAGCTCCCCGCGCGCCTGGATGGGATCGCCGTAGCGGAAGGCTCGTGTGCGTGGAGTCTGAACCAGAACCAGGCCTCGGATCGGGCGAGTTTCGCCGTTTGGGAGGGTGATGGATTCGGCCTGCACACGCAGGTTGACTGTTGTGTCCCGCACGTCAGGCGCATCAGCGATCATCCCCCTCACGTTGGCGAACCCAACCCCGTTGTATGTGGCAAGGTCGGTCTCGCCAAAGTGGGGGGTAGCAACCGCCACACGGGCCGCGCCGAGGGCAAACAGCGCAGCGCAGCCGAAAATAGTTCGCCAGGCAGGATAGGCTCGGGCCAGAATCACTGCTGCTAACCCCAAGCAGGCCAGAACTAGCCACATCCACCAATTCGCTGGCACGCCACGCGCGAACCCGATTCCGGCCAACCATGCACAAACGAGATAGACCAGAGTCACGGTATCATCCCCGTTGCTGAGGAAAGTGGATCGCCCGGATCAACCAGCACGGTGACCTCAGCCAGCCACTTGACCCAGAACCACCCCCGCCGGTAGGGCACCACGGCCCTTAGGGGATAGCCGTGCCACCGATCAAGCTGCTCTTCACCAACGTGTGTTGCTAGTAGGATATGCCGCGCCTCGATCAGTGAGAAGACCTGGCTGTAGCCCGTGACGGATTTCAATCGGACAGCCCGCGCACCCGGTGCCAGATGAGCCACATTCAGCAGATCGTATAACCTGATCCCCTGCCACGATTGCACACTATACCAACCCATTGTGCAATCCAGTGTGGCTACCCACTCGGAACATGGCATGGTGAGGAGATCGCTGTAGGTCAGACGTAGGGGTGATTGGCCCCTTCCCTCAAGCGTCAGTCGCCACGTTTCCAGGCTCACTTCGGGTGCTAGTTCGCCCGTGATTGGAAAGCTGTTCCCACCACCGCTCCCGTGCTCTCGTGAACCCGTCACCCGTCGCGGGTGCTCCGGCGCAACGCGGATGGCTGCTACCCTTCCAGCGATCCACCATCCCGCCAGCCCGGCTATCCCGAGGCCGGTCATCCTGATGATCGCACGCCGGGAGGTAAAGTCCTGGGCCTGTGGGCGGGGCCAACGACGCCATACGTGAATGAGGAGGGGAGCTAGGAGGATCAGAGAGGCGATCCAGTGCCAGGAGACGGTGGTCTGGTACAACCATAGAACGTCCGGCCCGATGCGCCAAGCCCACATCACGCTGAATGCCAGCGCTGCCAGTGTTGCGATAGCGAGGACGATAGAGATGCCCACGACTATGTTGCGATCAGGGCGGCGCCCTAACCCTCGCTTTAGGGAACGCCAGGAGATCGCAGCTTTCCATGGGATCAGCGCGATCAGAGACCACCCCGCGATCCGGTGCAATTCCATCACCCAGCCATTCAGTGTCCAGATGATGCCGTACCCACCGGTCAGGCTCAACACAATAACGAGAATGAGAATGGCGGTGTTGGTGAAGCGAAGGTGCATGATGCCGCCGGGGTCAACTCACCGCATCGTCCACACGATCAAAGTCTAGGGAAACCTTGTTCAGTATGCAACTCCCAGCAGAAATGCGGCTTATCTTTCCCTTATCATTCCCCTGGCGATGGCGTTGTGTCGCTCGACGACAGGACCCATGTCAACAGTGGTCAGCCGCCCATCCTGTACCACCACCTGCCCATTGATCATCGACCAATCCACATGCACCGGGGCACAGAACACAGTTGCTGCAACCGGATCGTGCAGCGCACCGGCATATTCCACGCGGCTGAGTTTGATGGCGATCACATCCGCAGCTTTGCCAGATTCGAGTGAGCCAATATCATCGCGCCTCAGCACGCTGGCCCCGCCGAGAGTGGCGATCTCCAACGCCTGGCGTGCGGTCAGCCCCGCCGGATCGCCGGTCACCCGCTGCAACAACATGGCCTGCCGTACCTCAGCGAGCATATGGCTACTATCATTGCTGGCCGATCCATCCACGCCCAGCCCAAGTGGTACTCCTCGTGCCCGGAACCCTTTCACAGGCGCGATCCCGCTGCCCAGCCGCATATTGCTGCTGGGACAGTGCGCGACCCCTGTCCGGGTCTGTCCAAATAGCGCAATCTCGCGCTCACTCATATGGACGCAGTGTGCGTGCCATACATGGTCGCCGATCCAGCCCAGGTCTTCCATGTATTCCACGGGCCGCCTGCCGAACTTCTCCAGACAGAACGCCTCTTCATCCAGCGTTTCTGCCAGATGGGTGTGCAGAGTAACGCCATAGTGCCGTGCCATTGCTACCGACTCGCGCATCAGATCGCCCGTCACGGAGAATGGTGAGCACGGGGCCAGCACGATCTGCAGCATCGAGTAGGGCTTGGGGTCGTGGTACGTCTCAATCACCCGCTGGCAGTCCTCCAAGATAGCTGCCTCGTTCTCCACCACCCGATCCGGTGGTAGTCCTCCCTTGCTCTCGCCTAGGCTCATCGATCCGCGCGCCGCATGGAAGCGCAGCCCGATCTCCTGCGCGGCGCGGATTTCGTCGTCGATCTTCGCCTCATTCGGGTACAGGTAGAGATGATCGCTGGATGTGGTGCAGCCAGAAAGTATCAGTTCGCCCATTGCCACCAGTGCCGAGATATACACGGCTTCCCCGGTCAAGTTGGCCCACATCAGATACAAGGTCTTGAGCCAGTTGAAGAGATTGGCATCCTGGGCAGCCGGAACGGCGCGTGTGAGGGTCTGGTACATGTGATGGTGAGTGTTGATCAGTCCCGGCAGCACCACGTGTCCGCTCAGGTCGATTACCCGATCAGCTTGAGCCGGGAGTTCGTTTGTTAGTCCTACCTGCTCGATCACATTGTCCCGGATGAACAAACCACCGTCGTGGATCTCGCGCCGCTGCCCGTCCATCGTCACCAGAACCTCCGCGCGGCGTATCAGTGTGGTTGGCATATGCGACTCCTTGGTTGGTGTGTGGCCTCAGTGTAATCCACCCACTGGGGCCTCACAACCGCGCCCTGGCTTTTTCATCTGCTGGTCTGCTGCACTTCTCTGACGCGGTGACAAAACCGCCAGCGCTCCGGATCGGGGGCTGGCGGTTGGTCTTGAGCCAATAGTTCGCAGGCCGTCAGACGGCTACACCTTTCTCAATGGCGATCTCCGCCGCGTGTAGGGTGTTCTTGAGCAGCATGGCAATGGTCATTGGCCCAACACCGCCTGGGACGGGCGTGATGGCTGCTACGCGCTCAGCAGCCTTATCAAACTCAAAGTCGCCCTTCCAGACATAGCCCTTCGGGTTGGTAGGATCGTCCACCTTGACTGTCGCCACATCAATGCACACCGCACCCTCTTTGAACCACTCCCCCTTGATCATCTCCGGGCGCCCCATCGCTCCGATCACGATATCCGCCTTCCCAACGATCTCAGGGATGTCCCTGGTCTTGCTATGGACAATGGTCACCGTGGCGTTGGCCTTGACCAATAGCAGGGACATGGGCATCCCCACGATGTTGCTGCGGCCCAGCACCACGGCATTCGAGCCGGCGATCTTAAAGCCCGGGACCAGTTTCTCGGCCTCCTCCAGCAGGACCATACAGCCGTAAGGGGTAGCCGGGACGAACTGAGGCTCGCGGCCCTTCATCGCCAGGCGGCCAATGTTGATGGGGTGGAAGCCATCCACATCTTTGTCGAGGCTTAGCGATTGCAGAACGAGTTGCTCATCCAGATGCTCTGGCAGCGGAAGCTGCACTAGGATGCCGTGAATCTTGGGATCGGCGTTCAGTTCTGCGATCAGGTTTTCAAGCTCCGTCTGGCTGACCGTAGCAGGAATCTCGTAGCCGAACGATTCGATCCCCACCTCAGCACAGCGATTGCGCTTCATCTTGACGTACATTTGCGAGGCCGGGTTCTCGCCGACCAACACGGCGGCCAGGCCAGGGGTAACACCGTGCCTGCGCTTCATTTCCTTGACAGCCTCGGCGATCTCCTCCTGAATACGCCCGGCAACGGCCTTGCCGTCCAGAATGAGTGCGCCCACTTCACTACCTCCTTGTGGTCACCTGGGAAAACCACTGCCAGCATAACATGCTCAGGTAGGCTTTCCAAGTGGCGAGTGTCATCCTCTAACCCTGCCAAGTCGCGCCTCCTCCTTGCTGTTGTTCGCTGTTCGGATTGGATGGGTCAAGAATCTCATGTGCCGGTGATCTTACCCAATCAATCCCTGATTCGACCGTCCGGCCTGGATTCGCTATACTCCCCGCCCGGCAACACAATATCCTAATCACTGCGAGGTTTTGGGTTGACTCAGTGTGAAGGTTTTACACTCTGGATGACCGGTCTCTCCGGCGCGGGAAAAACCACCATTGCCAAGATCGTCGAGGCCCGGCTTAAGGAACGCGGGATCAAAGTGGAGCGGCTGGATGGAGACGTAGTGCGCCAGTCCCTGACGCGCGATCTGGGCTTCAGCAAGGAAGATCGAGATAAGAACATTGAGCGCGTGGCATTCGTCGCCAAACTGCTATCACGAAATGGCATTGGCGTGATCGCTGCATTCATATCCCCCTACAGGGCTGTCCGCGCGATGGTTCGACGAGAGACCACCAACTTCATCGAGGTCTTTGTCGATGCCCCTCTCGAAGTATGCATGGAGCGCGATGTCAAGGGCATGTATGCCAAGGCCAAAGCAGGCGAAATCCCCAATTTCACCGGCATCTCCGATCCGTACGAGCCACCGGATCGACCGGAGATCGTGATCCCAACTGCCCACGAGACGCCCGAACAGAGCGCCAACCGAATCATCGCTTACTTGGAAGAACGTGGCTTCATCCCAGTGGCAGAACAGGTATCGACCTGATTCTGTGTGATGGACGCGACCTCGCCACCCCGCATCTCAATTGTCATCCCGGCCTATGATGAAGCCCTATCCATTGGGCGTGTGCTGGATGAGATCGCTGCGCTAGGGCTTGATGCCGAGGTGATCGTTGTCAACGATGGCTCCCAGGACGAGACTGCCCAGATCGTACGAGCGCAGAGGGGGGTGCGCCTCATCGAGCATGGCTATAACATCGGCAATGGCGCGGCGGTCAAAACGGGCATCCGGGCAGCGCGTGGATCGGCCATCGTGCTGATGGACGCGGATGGGCAGCACCGCCCGGCAGATATTCCTCAGTTGGTGAGCTACCTGGACTGCTATGATATGGCGGTCGGGGCACGTCTGGCAACCTCAGACACCGCACCGCACCGCGATTTGGCGAACCATCTCTATAACGCGATTGCCAGTTACCTCGTTGGTCGGCCTATCCCGGACCTGACCTCCGGTTTTCGCGCTATTCGCGCACCGGTTGCCAAACGGTTCGTCTACCTGCTGCCCAATGGGTTCTCATACCCCACGACAATCACTCTGGCGCTCTTCCGGGCAGGCTATACTGTCTGCTACCATCCCATTGTGGCCCCGGCGCGGCAGGGACGTAGCAAAATCCGGCTGTTGCGTGATGGCATAGGCTTTCTATTGACTCTGCTACGGATCGGGACGCTTTTTGTGCCTCTGCGTATCTTCCTGCCGGTAGCGGGTGGGCTGTTTGTGCTGGGCGTGGGGTACGGAATCTATCTGCTGGTGTTCTGGCATCGGTTCAGCAATATGGCAGTGCTGCTGATTCTATCCGGGATTATGTTGTTCATGTTGGGGCTGATCTCGGAGCAGATCGCTTTGTTGCGGATGGAACATGCGGATCGCGCCTTACCTGAAGATAGGGGATGATCGGCAGTGCCCCTTGGGGCGCTCCTGTATAGATCGGATGGCTAGGTTAGCGCTCAAGTTGCTCCTAGGTAAGCCCTTACTCTCCGTTCGCTGCCTGTTCTGCTCCATGCGCTCTGCACCTGGCTCTGAGGTATAGATGACTCAACCAATCCGCCTGCTGCACTTTGCAGATGCCCACATCGGCACAGAGAATTATGGCAAGATCGACCCTTCCACCGGGATTGGCAGCCGGGTGATGGATTTCCTTCGCCGCCTGACCGATATCTGTGAGTACGCGGAGGAACATCAGGCTGATCTGGTGATCTTTGCCGGGGATGCTTTTAAATCCAGCTCGCCGAACCCCACCTACCAACGCGAGTTTGCCCGCCGAATCAAGCGTCTGGCTACCACCTGTCCGGTCGTGCTTCTCGTCGGTAATCACGACATCCCAGCTATGACCCAGAAGGCGTCCAGCGTCGAGATCTTCCATACGTTGGAAGTCGGTAACGTGATCGTCGGGCGTACCGATAGGATCCACCTTGTCGAAACACAACATGGCTTGGTCCAGGTGGCAACGGTTCCTTACCCGGTTCGACAACGCCTGCTGGCCGATGTCCACACCAGCGGTATGTCCTTGGCACACCTTGACCTGCTGCTGCGCCAGCAGGTCGATACTTTGATCCGCAACCTGGCCCAGCAGGTTGATCCGACCATCCCTGCGGTGCTGACAGGTCACTTCACAGTACAAGGCGCGCGGCTTGGATCGGAGCGTGGTGTTATGTTGGGCCGTGATGTGGCGGTGCTGCCCAGCACTCTGGCTGACCCAACCTGGGACTATGTGGCACTGGGGCATATTCACTGCCATCAGGATATGAACGAGGGCCGTTACCCGCCGGTGGTATACAGCGGAAGTATCGAACGGATTGACTTCGGTGAGGAAGGCGATCCGAAGGGTTTCTGTTGGGTGGAGCTGGCACGCGGTAAGACTACCTACCGATTTGTCGATCTGCCCGCCCGACCCTTCCTGACCATCCAGATCGACGTGCGTGGCGAGGCCGATCCCACTGATGCCATCATCCAAGCAATCTCACGCCACGAAGTAGATGAGGCAATAGTGCGAGTGATTGTCACTGCCACACCAGAAAACGAAGCGCTGATTCGTGACCGGGACATCGAGGCTGCGTTGTACAGATGTGCCTATTTGGCTGCAATCCAGCGAGATATAGATTACCCGGCCCGGGCGCGGCTCGGCGTAGAGCGCCCAGAAGGCTTAACCCCGCTTGAGTTGCTGGAGCGCTACTTCAGGAGTCGCAACGTCGATCCTGATCGAATCGCTGTGCTAAAGGAACATGCTGAACATCTCTTAGACGAAGCGGAATCTGAGGCCTCGTCGGCGCTCTGAGGAGTCTGGTATGCTCTACGACATTAGCCGCACTATCTCACCAGACATAGCCGTATGGCCTGGCGATGCGCCATTCTCATTCGAGGTGATTTCGCGCCGCATAGGCGAATCAGGGGCCAACCTGACGACGTTGAGACTAAGCCCGCACACTGGCACACACATGGATGCCCCCTGGCACTACGATCACGCAGGCGAACACCCCGCCGATGTACCTCTAGAGCCTTACATCGGACCCGCCCAAGTAGTAACAATCGAGCGCCAGCACGGCGGAATCGTGCCAGGAGATGTGGCGATGTATAACCTGCGGCAAGCTCGCCGGCTCCTGGTCCATACCTGGGTCAGCGATGTTCCAGACAACCAGTGGCCGGAAGATTTTCCTTACTTAACGGTGGAGTTCATTGACTGGCTGGCGGCGTTGGGCGTAGTGCTGCTGGGCGTAGATATGCCATCGGTCGACCGGTTCGGCGATCTGGAGCTGCCATGCCACCTCCGGTTGCACCAGCACCGGATCGCTAACCTAGAGAGCCTATCCCTGAAGGGCGTTCCTGATGGGGGGTATGAATTGATCGCCCTGCCGTTGAAGGTAGACGGTGTCTGCGGCAGCCCTGTTCGGGCCATCCTCCGCGCCCCACGCTAGCGCCACTGTACCCGCCAGGAGTTGGAGGCGAGATTCACGCCCCGTGCCGAACGGTCATCACATCTCCCGGTTGCAAGATGTAATCGCGTCCCTCGATGCGCAGCTTGCCTGCCTGCCGGGCCTCAGCCAGACCGCCTAACTCGATCAACATATCCACCGGGATGATCTCCGCCTTGATGAATGCCCGCTCAAAATCGCTATGGATTCGCCCTGCTGCCTGCTGAGCCGTTGCACCGACCGGACAAGTCCACGCACGAACCTCCTCCTCACCAATCGTGTAGAACGTCTGGATGTGTAGCAGGCTAAAAGACTCGCGGATCACCCGATCACGCATTGGGTCCGTGATGCCATATTCAACCATGAACTCGGCGGCCTCATCCGGCGCAAGCTGCGCGATCTCCATCTCCAGCCTGCCGCGAATCGCTAGGGCAGCAGTGCCCCTGCTCTCCACCCGAACAAGCGCTTCAGCGGGACGTGCCTCTTCACCCAGGTTCAGTAGGATGAGCTGGGGCTTGAGCGTCAGCAGGCTGTAACCACGCAGGCTATCGCGTTCAAGAGAGGTGAGATCGAGGTCGCGGAGGGGGCGTTCCCTCTCCAGTTCAACCTGGAGCCGCTCGAACAACTCCAGCTCCCGAGCGGCTATGGCCCGATTCTTGCCCTTGCCCATCTCGTCCTTAATGCGCTGGATGCGATTTTCCACCGTGATGAGATCAGCCAGCATGAATTCTGCGTCGAGGATATGGAGGTCCCGCTGAGGATCGAGGGTCTCTTCGGGATGGGGGACAGTAGGGTCCTCGAAAGCGCGGATCACATGCAGAAAGCCGTCCATCTGGGCAAGCTGATTGCGAAACGGCCCACTCAGCCCGCCCTCGCTGATCCCCTTCGCCAGACCCCCGATATCCGCATAGGTAATCTGGATGTGTACCTTCTTCTTGGGCCGGAAGATCGCAGCTAGCTTATCTAAGTACGGATCGGGCACATCAACCGCTGCGACCTGCACTTCGAGCCTCCCCGGCGCACCCATTGTGGCCGGTCGCTGGGAGCCGGTCAGCGCGTTGAAGATGGTGGTCTTGCCGCTCATCGGCAGGCCCACAAGTCCAAGCTGAAGCATGATAGCCCGCTCCTAATAACGTAGTGCTGGCAATTATACCGCGCGAGGGGTAGAGGGAGGCTCCCGCACGATGCGAGTGATGAGCTTCTTAACCGCGTTATAAGCCATGAACACACTTTTTTATGGTTGGGAAGTCAGTTGGCTCAACACCTGGGCAGCCTGGGAGCATAATGCGGCGCCGCCCGCGTCAAGCCACGCTTGAAGGGTTGGACTCTCCGCCAGACCTATCTCGGCCTCTTCGTAGATGCCACTAGCCCAGAACTGGTAGTCCTGCGTCTCCCGCGACCATTCGGCGGGGGAGCTGGTGATGATGGAAGGGCCGCCATTGTAGGACGCAAACGCCAGCCCTGGGTCGCCGTTGACGCTGGCAAGCTGCTGGCCGAAGTAGATCAGCCCGCGCCTGGCATTGGTATCGGGATCAAAACCGTCCTCATCAGGTTGGAAGTGCAGCGGTAAAACCTGGAACAACCCGATTGCCCCTGCCGGTGATATGGCCTGTGGGTTCCCGCATGACTCGATCTGCATGAGGGTCGCGATCATATTGGGCTTGATCCGGTACGTCACTGACCATTGGGCGATGCGTTCCTTCCAGTGTTGCACCTCTGGAGTGAAGATCGGTGCAATCTCAAGGGGCCAATTAGGTGGTGGGAGGTCTGCGGGCACGGAGGCATCTTCCGGGGCTTGCACGATGAATACCGGCTCAGCGGCAGCAGGCGTGGCCCGCCGTGGTAGCAGCCCAATGATGCCCTCTATTCCTGCCTCGATGGCACGCAACGGCAACGTTGGTTCCAGGACAAGAATCATGGCGGCTAGTGCGATAATCGGCGACAGCCTGACCAGAACCACCCAGATTGTCACGGGGCGGCGCTCCGCCTCCTCCTGCACAGCGCGAGCAGCTTCCCCCCGGTGGATTGTCATACGAGGTTTTTGCAGGTTTTTCAGCCAGACTGGAATCGGAAGCAGTCGGGGGCGTTTTGGTGTTTTGAGGCGTGGCTTCTTCTCACTCATCGAGCGTGACTCGTTCCGGTGTTGGAGGATACGGCGCGTAGTTAAGTTGGATCCCTCAGTGACAGGCGCTCGGCGGGAAACTGCTCCAGATTCTCAATAACCTCGTCAACTCCTTCCAACTGGGCAAGCTGCGCGTGACGATGAGCAGGCCCCAGCGCGATGATATGCCCGATCCCAGCAGTATGGGCGGCCTGGACCCCCGCACGGGAATCTTCGACGACCATACAGCACAAGGGTTCCAGACCCAGGTTGTGCGCTGCTTGCAGGTAGATATCCGGCGCAGGCTTGCCAGGCCGGAGGCCGTCGTCATATACCAGCAGAGCGACCTCAAACCAGCGTTCCAGACGGAGATGCTGGATAAAGAAATCGAGGTTGATCCTGTCTGATGATGTGGCGATAGTGCGTGGAACACGATGGGCTGCCAGGAAATCCAGCAGATCGTCCGCGCCAGGCGAGAGGCGGAATTCTGGCCCGAGTTCTAAACACAGACGCCTGTACAGAGCCTCCTTGCGCTGCGCCAGCTCCTCAAACTCGTGCTTAGCCATAGCCCGCCCACTCAGATATTCCAGGATCGCCCGGTTGGTTCGACCATGCACATGGGCTGCTATTTCTTCCTCGGAAAGTGACCTGCCCCGAATCTCGACTGCAAGTTGCTGCCAGGCACGCTCGTGCAGTGGGCCATCCCACCATAAGACTCCGTTGAAATCGAAGATAACGCCCTGGAATTCCATCGCTATTCTGGCTCACCGGACGATCTCTTCTCAGGGCGGCGCTCGGCTTCTTCCTGTGCCAACTCGAACAGAGTAGCTCGATCTGCTTCGCTAAGCGGCGCAGTCAGCAACAGATCAGGGCGGCGTTGCCACGTCCGCCGCAACGATTCCTTTCGCCGCCACCGAGCGATATTTGCCTCATGGCCGGAGAGAAGTATATCTGGCACGCGCAGCCCCCGGAACTCCGGCGGGCGCGTGTAGTGCGGACCTTCCAGCAGACCGGTAGCGTGGCTATCCTTACCCGGCGCATCAGGATCGCCGAGCACGCCTGGAAGCAATCGCACAACTGCATCAAGAACCACCATTGCCGCCAGCTCGCCCCCGGTCAGAACATAGTCGCCAATGGAAATCTCGTCAGTGACGACCAATTCAATAGCTCGTTCATCGATTCCCTCGTAGTGTCCACACAGCAGCGCAATCCGTTCGTGCTGGGCCAACTCAGCAGCGATCTGCTGATTAAACACCCGCCCCTGTGCGCTGAGGAGAATCATCGGACTGCTCGAACCACGCGGGATTATGTCCTCGGCGGCGGCAACGATGGGTTCCACCTTCATGATCATCCCACCGCCTCCGCCGTACGGTGCATCATCCGTAGTACGGTGTCTGTCAGTAGCATAGTTGCGGATGTTATGCAGAGCTACTGAGAGCGCGCCCATTTCCTGCGCTCGCTTGAGGATCGACTCTGTCAGCGGCCCCCGGAACATTTCTGGAAACAGGGTGAGAATGTCAACGTGCATGGGCATCGCGGGGAATACCGCTCGTTCCTACAGGTGGGATGCTCCAAGGATATGATCACGGTGCTCGATCTCATGTTCGATCATGCCCTCGATCAGATAGCTCACACTGCCAAGCTCGCCCCAAGGACACCTGATTATTTGAGAGAGCCGATCCGCTGGCAGCGCCATTAGGGCTGCTTTCATCTCCTCACGAGTCGTAGCCAGCTCAGTCATGATTTGTTCCAAGCTCCAACTGCGCCGCACATCGACGGCAGCGTTGTTGAATCCATCCTCATCCCCGGCCCAGTCAGTCACGTATTCGCGGCCTTGAGCAAACGCCCGCAGCGATTTTGCAGCCTCGCCCTCCCACAGAGAAATGTGCCCGATCACATCCTGCCCGCGCCAAACCGGGCTTGGATAGACCGTTCGGCTGAGGTCGATCCCAGCTAACATCCTCATCGTCTCGCGCCGGGTCTCATCGAGACGTGCCATCAGCTTATTCCGTTCCTGCTCCGTCATCGAACTCCTCTCGTGGGGGGCGCACCTCCGATCACCCAGGGGCTAGCCCCTGGCAGCCTTAAGGTCTATCGGATGGCTCGACTACCCATCGGTCAAAGCGCAACGCCCCGGCCCGCGATGGGCTGATGTGCACCCATGGTTGAACGGCCAAGGCTCGTGCGTGGAAGATCAGGGGAATTACCGGCATCTCACCATCTGGCCCAAACAACGCTGCCACAACCTGGCGATATAGGCCGGCCCGTACAGCCTCGTCATACTCTGATCCGGCCTGAATAAGCTGCTGATCCGCATCCACACAGGGGCGCGCCGAGTTGAGGTATGCTTCTGGAAAGAACTCGCGGCAACCCAGGATGTCCGCCAGCCAGTGCTGTGCGTCCGGGTAGTCGGCCTGCCAACTCAGCAGGATCAGGCCTGGGCGCGGTCCGCGAAATTGTCGCTGTAGTGCTCCTGGTGGCTCGTGTAAGAGAGCCAACACTTCCTGAAGTGGTCGCTGCTCCAGCAGAATGCGTCCCTGGCAGCCCAGCACCACCGCCCACATCTCAGCCAGCCGGTTCGCCAGCGCCATAGATAGCACGGAGTCATCGGTCAGCAGGCTGATCGGTATCATGGTGCTGCAACCAGAATATCCTGCCGCCGCCAGTGCCGCACGGGCTGCGTCTGGGTCGTATGTGACCCCAACCTCATCATCAGTAGGGACAGAGGCCATTCCTGGCGGGGTGAGCACCCCGGCAGGAATGGCGGGCACGCCTGCCGGTTCGAACACCGTGTTGATCAGCGCCTGCCGGTCGAGCGCCAGCGCGAGGGCGCGGCGCACGTTAGGGTTGTCCATCGGCGGAGTATCATAGGAAGCGACCAGGAAGGCTGCTGCCGGACGGGCCAGCAACCGGTAGCTAGAGGTCTCATCGAAGGGGATCGTCCCGACCGCGCTGGGCGGGATCGCTGATACGTCCAAATCGCCAGCTTGCCACGCCGTCAGTGCCTCTTCTAAAGATGGGTCAAACGACACTTGTGCTATATCGAGGTTGCCAGGACGTGCCAGGGGCCACATGGGATTTGCCAGCAAGGTATAGCCTGCTACTGGATCGACCGTGGGTTGGAGGGTGAACGGCCCGCTGGTCCATACATTGGTTGGATGCGTCCATGAGTTACCTGCCGAGTCGATCAGTTCAGCAGGCACCGGGCGTGTCACTGGCATGGAGAGGATGGCCGGGAAGGTTGAGGTGCCGGTCGTGAGCTTGAACTCGACGGCCACATCGTTTAACACCCGCACTCCTAGGGATGCATTGGGCAGTTGCCCATACATATCTCGGCAGCCCTGGATGCCAAACAACGACCCCGCCAACGGTGCACCTGTGCCGGCCCGACAGGCACGCTCGATGGCATACACTACGTCCCCTGCCGTTACGGGGCGCACCGCCTCGATCTGGCCCGTTTCTGGATTGCCTCTCACCCAGAACACATCATCACGCAGGTAGATTGTCCAGGTCAGCCCGTCCTCAGATCGCTCCCACTCCCGCGCCAGTGCAGGCTCGACATGGCCTGTATCAGGATCGAGTGAGGTTAAGCCAGCAAACAGATTCTCCACCAAGTCGTTCGCCGCAACATCGAGTGGCGCGACCAACGCTGGATCGAGCGTAGCCGGAGGTAGACCCAGGTCAACGCGGGCCACAGTCGGCATGGGTAATTCGGTAGGAGTTGCGGCTGGCTGTGGGCCTCCGGGTTGCTCGATGGTGGAAGCCGGGGTCACGTTTTCCGAGGTAGGCGGCATGGTTTGGCAGCCTGCCAGGGTTGCCAGTATAGATATCAGCGCTAAGAGATGAGGGGCCTGGGGAAGTATACCATGACGAACAACTGTCACTGGACCGCTCCCTGATCCAGACGGAGAACCATCTCATACTGGCTGAGTGTTTCTGCGAAGCCGGTCTCCCGTAGTGTTGGTAGCAGCGGATCATCGTCCGGAACGTTGGTATAGGAAACGTGCACGGCTGCTGTTGTCGTGATCAGATGCGCCAGCATGGCCCTTCCGATCTCCACCGTAGTCGAGACGACATCCAGAATGCCTACTTGCCCTCCCTCGGCACGATAGATACAACCACCCGCCAGTCTCCTATCGCTTCCTCTGATGGCCAGCCCGCTCAGCCCTTGAGAGATGTTGCGTATCCCATCCGCGTCGCGTTGCCAAGGCCGGGCCACCTGGATCAGTGGCTGCATCGCGGTCAATAGCGTTGCTGGCTCCTGGGAGGTTATACGGAAATCACCCGGCCTACCAGCTTGATCCATCAACATCTTCGCATTGCCTCTCCACACCAGCACCCGTAATTGCCGGATTGTCTGGAAGCCCATCGAGGTATACAAGGCATAGGCCCGGTCGTTCTGGGTAATGACCTCAAGCTGGATGGTCACCAGCCCAGCGCAACGGCCCTGATGGATCAGATGCGCCATCAGCCGCCGTCCAATCCCATGTCCACGATAGTCTGGCAGAACGCCCATTCCGCCAATCCAACCCCGCGATCCACGTATTGCCAGCAAGCCCTGACCCACGATCTTGTCGCCTTCACAGGCCACGGCTGACACAGCCAGCCGTACCGACTCCCGTTCCGCCATTCTCTCAAAGGAGTCGGGGGTCAGGAAAACAGGTGTGTAGTAATCTATGTATGACGCATTGAAGGCCCGCACCAGATCGGCGATGGCTACGCTGTCAGCGGATTGGATGGTGATGCCTCGTGTGTACATAGCGACGATGGTATCACGCCCATGAGGGCAGGACAACCTAGAAGAGGGTATTTGACCATCTCTGGGGTGCGATCCTGGGGCGCCATTAGGCGAATTCGGAAGCACAGGGAGCCAAATTCTTGTATAGAAGGGCGGTGCAATTCAGAGTCCTCCCTGCATCCACGAATCTCCTAACCCACGGACAAGCAAATCAGCGAAAAAAGTCTATAATTGGGAGATGAGAGGGAGTGATGGATCTTTCCCTCGCTCACGACACGATAGAGATTGGTGCATCACAGACTATTATGCGCGCAGTACGCGAGCAGCTCTCTCATCCAAGGCGCGCCATGCTACTGAGAAGTCGAATGGCGAATCTGCGCACTCTAACGCTGTTGCAGGGATCAAAGTGAAGTCACAGGATCAGGATCGCACAACACCAACTGATGGAGCGGAGACGCACCGTATTGCGTTTGGGGCACTGGCCCTTCCCGGTGAAGTCCGCTATAGAAAAACCGGTCCCCTCCCCCAGGGGCGGTTGGCGGAACCCTGGCGCGTCCAACTGTTGGCCGATGGCGGCCAGACAATCGGCTTGGAACTGGAGGGGGATACCATTCTGGGGCGCGGTGAGCGGGTTGCATCACCCGGGGGGGTCGATCTTAGCGACCTGGGAGCTAAGGAGAAGGGCGTCTCGCGCCAGCACCTTATGCTGCGACCAACACCCACTCGGCTCTACCTTATTGATCTGGGGAGTACCAACGGGACGCTGCACAATTCTGTACCGGTTGGCCCCGGGATTGCGCGCATTCTCGCTGATGGGGACGTGCTGATGCTGGGAGATCTGATCCTGACCCTTCGCATTGTTTCCTCTCCGTCAGCGCATCCTGTTGAGAAGACACAGCCAGTCCACCAGGAACCCCAAGCTCACCCCCAATCAGCGCTGACTGGAGGGGAAACTCGGGAGGATCGCGTAACGTCTGAGGGAACCTCGCAGGATGCGAAGGTGCCAATGAGAACTCCCCATCCCGACTTCGAGGGAACTAAGCCTCTCTCCCCCTCTGGATCGCCCTCAGAGAGGACTCAAACGGGCCACAAAGGTTCGGAGGCTACCTCTCGATATAAGCCAGCCGCTCACAAGGACGAGTGATCGGTTGAGGCGGAAGGTAAATCGATGCCTGTTCAGGAAGATGAACCACAGAATGCGAGTAGTCAGAACGGTAATGCTGCGCCAGGCGAGTCGGGGTCAGTAAAGCAGCCTATAGCGAAAAGTGTGGTTGAGAAGGAAAGGGAACGGCTGATGAAAGCTGCCGTCGCCAAATTGGCGGAACAGGCAGCCAGCCAGCCAACCAACCGCCTCGAACAGGAAGATGACCAACTGATGCCGGACTCGGCCCGTCTTCCATTCGGAACGGAGTTCGGCTCGGCGCAGGTATATACAGTCGTGCCTGCCAAGCTCGCCGCGGCGCCGCCTCAGGATAGTCCTCGCTGGCGCATCGAACTGCATGGGCTCAGGCGGGACGCCGGTCCGCTTGGCCTGGACATTGTTGGTGATGTGGTACTGGGCCGTGGGGTGGCCGGTGCGAATGCACCTGATATTGACCTTGAACCCTACGGAGGGCTTGAGTCGGGGGTTTCGCGCCGTCATGCCTTGCTTCGCCCTACGAGAAACTGCCTGTATATCATTGACCTTTCCAGCACCAATGGTACGCAGCACAATGCCCTTCACTTGGGAGCAGGCATCACTCGCGCTATCCAGAACAACGACAGCATCACGCTGGGACAGCTGACCTTCACGGTGCGAATCATCGATGGTCCTGCGGGCGTGGAGCAACCAAAAGAAGCTGCCAAGACAGAGGCTACCAAGCCAGTGGAAAAAGCGGACAAGGACAAGACCGGCCCCCTGGGCCGGAGGGCCAGTGCGCCCACTCACCCAACCCCTTCCCTCCCTCCACAGCCAATGCACCGGCCACCGACCCCCGAGGAAGCCCCTGGCGAAGTTACCCAACCAATGGCGTCGGTGACTTCCACTGGCACGGAGCTGCCGCACCCTGTTGACAGGCTGGCCGAGCCGCCCGTAAAGGACACAGGAGAAGCACTTGGCTCGTCGGCAGTGAAGGAGACCCAGCCAACCCCAGAGGAAAGCGCCTCCATCAACAGCGATGCATCAGGTGAGAGCATCCCCACAACGGCGTTGGAGACAGGAGGCAGCTTGGAGGAGAAACCTGCATCGGCCACGCCTGTTTCAGTGAGGAGACGCGGCTCCACAAAAGCGGTTCCCCCGGAAGGAGTGCGGTCTGCTTCACAGGATGTTTCAGGCCAGGAAACCTCACCTGCTAGCGGGAAGGAACAACCAGCGAATCCAACCCCACCCGAGCTGCCCCCCAACGATGAGCGGGTATAAGGTAAAACGGAGGCCCACCAAGCTGGGCCTCCGGTCGTTTTGGCTAATGGCGCTAATACGCCGTCTCCATGTCGATCAGTCCTTTTTCCTTGGCTCGATGAACTGCCCACTGGTAGAAGAAGACAGAGCCGATTATTAGAATAGCAGTAAGCATTGCCAAGATACTCAGCAGGTTTATATCACTGAAGGCAGCCAACGTTGGGAAGCGGGGCGCCTCTGGTCCCAACAGGCCACGGCGGGCCAGTTCCAGCCAGTAAGTTACTGGGAAGGCAAAGCCGAGAGGGCGAACCCAGGCAGGTAGTGTGTCTAACGGGAAGATCGCGCCAGTGCAGAGATAAAGCGCCCCTGCCACCGCCTCGCCGATGGCCCAGAAGTGCCGTGCCATCATCAGCGTCAACCCTCCGAGGATAATACCCAGTGCCGCCAGTGAGACGATCCCCAGAACCGTGCTACTTATGAACAGGGGCCAGTTGATCGGTGCCCATTGGATCGGTAGCCGAAAGGCGATCAGCCCGAAGATGATGGTGATTAATACGGAGATTGTGCCGATGATCAGTTTCGCCACTCCGCGCCCCATCAGATACCAGTAGTGATCCATTGGCGTGGTGAACAGGTGACGCAGAGTTCGGTAGTGTTCGCGGTCGTCGATCACTGCCCAGCTCACACCAGTTATCACCTGCCCAACGAGGATGTATAGAGCATTGCCTAGATAGATATATGCAAAGATTGGTTCCTGGAGCGCGCCGTTAGTGATCACGCTGTACATCACCACCAGGATCGCCACGCTGGCAAGAGGGCGAGCAATTGAGTAAATGGCAAACAGGAGTGGGTCGGTCCAGTTGGACTCAATCTGCCAGCCAAGCCACGCCGCGACCAAGAAGCTGCGCAGTGCGTTACTGCGTCGGACAGACGAGATATCTAGGATATTCCGACGGAGCATGACGCACCTCCTTAGCGCCGCCGCTCGATCAACCGCCCCTCGCGCCGACCGATCTCCTCTAGCTTGCTAAGCGCTACATAGGCTAGGGGGATGAACAACGCTGACAATCCGATCAGGATCGCAGTTTCCAGCGGCACAGAGAGAAAGCCCAATGTGGGGTCGGCGGTGAACAGCAATTGCCGCATCGCATCGAGTCCCAGTGTCAGAGGGATAATCGAGGCGAAGGTGGCGATCCAGAACCCCAATGCCTTCACTGGGAAGTAGAACCCCGAGGCTAGATAGATCGGCTCCTGGAGCAGGTTTGAGATGTGCCAGGCCTCGCGCCCCGATGCCAAAAACACCGAGGCAAACAACATTCCCATGCCATACAGAGCGGCCATGGTTGCAAAGAATACGCCACCCAGCAGTGGCAGGTTGGCGACCTGATAGTTGACGCGGAACAGCAATGTGGTCACAAGTAAGATAGTTGCCGCTCGCACGCCAGCAAAGACCAGCCCGCCGACCGCCATACCTAGAAGGATCGCCATCATGGGACCGGGGCACAGGACGTAGAGTTCCAGATTGCCCATATCCTTGTCCCAATAGAACTGGCTGCCCATGCTCCACAACACGTTCAACCAGAAAGCCGTCATCGCGCCGCCAACGACCACGAAACCAATGTATTCCTCCGGTGCTCCTATGGCGCGGTATACGAATACATACGATGTCACGCCGAGTAGTGGTAGCAGGGTCTCGAAGAACATCCAGCTTCGCTCTCGCATCGCACCAACGATGCGGGGATAAGCCCGTGCCCACATTGTGGCCCAGAAGAGCCGGAAGCCGACCAGCCTCTTCACCCGCTCAGCGCTATGAATTCCAGCAACCACTAGATTTCGTCCTCCCCGCTGCGTTGGGATGTATCCACATCCAATCTGCGTCCGACAAGATCGACGAATACATCCTCCAATGTTGGTTCGCGCTTCTCCAGCGCAATCAGGTGCGAACCTCGCCCGGTAAGGTGAGCCAGCACACCAGGCAGCGCGTCTTCCCCTTCTAGGATCAGGCTAAGTTCAGTATGGCCATTTTGTTCCCCAATAGTTACCTGACGCACACCCGGCACATTCTCGATCATGGCCTCTTTGCTGGGGCGCGGGCCAAGCGGCCCAACCTTCAGATGGAAGATCGCCTCGCGCTGGAGGCGGCGCTTGAGTCGGGCCGGTGTATCGAGCGCTAACAGCCGTCCTCGGTCGATGATTGCCAGCCTGTCACACAGCTCGTCCGCCTCAGCCATGTAATGAGTGGTCAATAGGATAGTACGGTCTGGGTGTTCCGCCATCCATTGTCGGATGAAGCCTCGAACTTCGCGGGCCGCGCCTACATCAAGCCCTAGCGTTGGTTCGTCGAGGAACACCACATTGGGATCGCTGACAAACCCGCGCACGAAGTTCATCTTCTGTCGTAGTCCGGTGGAAAGGTCGGATATCTTCGTCCGCATACGGTCCGTCAGACCGACCACTTCTAACATCTCGCCGATGCGTTGGCGTGCGGTTTGATTATCCAGGCCATAGAAGCGGGCGAACATCCACAGATTCTCCTCAACGGTCAGCAGGCCATAACCGCTGGTCTCACCACCGCTAACCATGCTGATGGATTGCCGAATCTCCCTGGCCTCTTTGACGATGTCTAGGCCATCTACTAAGGCACTGCCGCTTGTTGGTAGCAACAGGGTGCAGAGAATCTTGATCAAAGTCGTCTTACCTGCACCGTTTGGGCCGAGCAAGCCAAACAACTCACCCCGCTCGATCTCCAGGTAGACACCCTCCAGCGCGACAATCTCTCTTGGGTCATTCTTGTGTCTGGGGCCGCGCAGCTTATAGATACGCCCTAGGTTATTTGTTTGAATCGCGTACGAGGTATTCATGCTCTCTGCTCCGTGAACGCCATACCGCACACCGTCAATCCAACTTCAACCCTATTTGGAGACTCCTCCCTATTCTACAGGAAACGCCAAGCACAAAAGCGGCGGGCGATAAATGTTCCTGCGGCCCAAACCCGCCCCCACATAAACAAAGCGTAGGCCGAAAGCCTACAAGTGAGCAGGCACCCAGCGTACCGCTTCAGCGGAGAAGGTCGCTCTCCAGGCAAAGAGGGTCGCTCGAGAGGTTGCGCCCATTTGTAAGACCTGCCTCCCAGGCTCAGCGGTATGCTTTCGCTCTGGGGCACTGTCAAAGGCAGGCCAGGTGTGATTCCAGGCTATTCCAAAGAGCTATGGCTCCATTGTTAGGTAGGTATATATTTAATAGATATTTACCTAATACGATAATAGACCAAACGTTCTTTATTGTCAAGCGCTTATGGGCCACATCAATAGGCCCGGCTCGTTTCAGGGGATCGATACGGGAGATGGTGCTCGGCTTTTAACCTAAAAATGGCACACCCCAGCCAAAGGGGAAGCTCAATAGGATCAAGCCTATGCTATACTAGGTGATGGCATCTCGTAGAGTGAGCACCCCAGGATTCGTCATCCGTGATCTCGCTCCTGGTCTATGTCATCCCCTATATCCTTGGATTGGTCATACTCATTGCCTTGCTGGGATCGTCAGCCAACTTTCGCCGCGCGCGCCGCGCACCCTACTTTCGCATCCGCCGCGATGCAGCCCGGGCAGCTTGGCGATGGGTGATGATCTGCATTGTGGCGTTAGCTCTGGCCGTGGTCGCTATCTATGCGCGGCGAACCCTCCCGCGCCCGAGCCTTGGCTCGTTGTTCCTTGCGCCGATGGAGACCTTGTCGCCTGCCGTGCCCATGATTCCATCTGTCACACCGAATCCTAGCCTGACCCCTAAGAACCCACTCTTCGCACCGCCGACCATCACACCCACGCAGCCCACCCCGACGGTGACTCCCACACCTTTCCTTGCCACCGTTGAGTCGGAGGTTACGCCTCCAACCAACGCTACACTACGGGTCACGGCCATCTCCAGCGGCATCTCGTCCGATCTCAGGCCAGTCAATGCGGCTACGACGTTCCCGGCGGGCCTGCCACGCCTCTACATGTGGATTGAGTATGCGAACATGGCAAATGGCATCTCGTGGTCACGGGTGCTGTTGCTAAACGGAGTTGTGGTCCGGGCTGAAAGCGAACTCTGGGAACGTGGCGAGGAGGGGATCGCATACTATTACTTCGATGCCCAGGGCGGCTGGCCAGCCGGGGAATATGAGATTGAATTCTACATCGGTGACCGGTTGCTAGACTCGCGCACGTTCACGGTCGTGGATTGACATCGCTGCCGTTGGCCTCTAATTCTGGTAAGCGGCCTAGCCAAATGCCCAACCATAGCAGAACCATAGTCGCCAGAATCGTGCCAACTAGCTGGGGTATGGTCAGTTGCAGGCCAGGATCAGGAGGAGCAACTGCTGCTTGTTCCCGTCCTTCGGATTCGGGGTCCGGCTGTGTTATCGCGATGGTGACGGTGACCGCCGTCTCTGGCAGCTCCTGATCCTCGAATTGCGCCAGCACCGCTGTGATCTTGTGGACTCCGGGTGGCAGGCTTTCCAGGTCGTAGCTCAGCGTCCGCAACTCCGCATAAAGGCCATCATCAACGTACAGCCGGATACGGTTGTTATACAGGCCGAAGTCGAAGTACTGTACCTGCATCTGGAGCGGAACAATACCAGCCCCGAACGCTTGGCCGTCTACAGGCGCGATCAAGGCCAGCGTGGGTGGCGGGAGATCGATGGCGAACTCGTAGCTACCAACCAACACGGTTGAACTGCCGACCGCGGCTACTGTGTAGGACACGGTATAACGGCCTTCAATCAGGGTTTGAAGCGATATGGATGCCCGAAACCGGTTGGTAGGATCAAGGTGTGTGTCGTTCTGATCGACTCGCTGTCCACGCTCGTCAGTGATGCGGATGGTTGTTCCCTGACCACTGAGGATCCGATCGAATGTCAGGATGACCGTTTGCGGTGGAGCAATCAAGGTTGAGCCGGGGGCAGGTGACGCATCGACCAAAACAGGTTGGGCGCTGGCTTGTCCAACCAGTGCGAACAATGCAACGACCAGGACGAGCATCGCTCCCGCGCGGAACCACACCGACCGTTTCATTGCCGAAATCCTCGATGTGCGATTATAACACGCACTTCCATCCGAAAGGAGTTAGGATATGAATACCCTGCGGGTGAGACCATCGAACCCCATCTTGGCTGTAGCCAGCCTGATATCGGCGATGATTATGGTGGCCCTGTGGGTGCAAATGAGAGCACCTGAGCAGGTGATGACCCGGGAGAGCGGAGTTGGGATCGTGCCTTACGAGCTGGCTTTTACCCCAGGGCGTGCTCAGGAGATTCTGGTTTCCTGGGGGCCTGAAGGGCGTGAGGCGGCCCGCCACAGCTTGCTGGTGGACTTTGGATTTATACCCGCTTACGCACTCTCATTGGCCGGGATCACCCTGCTCACTGCCCGTGCCCAGCAAGGCTGGGGGCAGACTATAGGGTTCATGCTGGCGATAGGTTGCATGGCTGCTGCCCTGTTCGATGTGCTAGAGAACCTGATGCTGCTCAGCATGTTGAATGATCCATCTGTGCCAGTTCTCACCCCGCTGTTGGCCGGCTTAGCTGCCTCGCTCAAGTTCCTGCTACTGGGGCTAACTATCCTGTATTGGTTCTGCGCGTGGGTGTGGTGGCTTGTGAAGCGGGGGGGCAGGACGAGCTAAGTTGATCATCCGTTCGAAGGCCATTACGGGTTTGGCGTGCTATCTAGCCGCTTTGTTTGGCTATCCGTCCCCACGATCCGATCCCCCTCTGCTTATCGCTATAATCCTTCTATCCTGGTTTCCTGTTTCCTTCTAACTGCACATACAAGAGGACATCATGCCCGAAGTCACCATCAAATGGCTGGACGAGAAGCAGTTTGTCGGAATCGACAGCACCAATCATGGCATCGTCATCTCCTCCACCGGCGAAGATGGCAAGATCGGCTGCAAGCCCTCCGATCTCCTGCTACTCTCGCTGGGAAGTTGCACCGCAGTAGATGTGATCGGCATACTCCAGAAGAAGCGCCAGCCCTTGACACACCTGGAGATCCGCGTTAGCGCAGAACAGGATTCTGACCCTCCTTGGGCCTTTCGGGCCTTCCACATCCACTATCGTGTGATCGGACGCGGTCTCTCCGAAAAGGCGGTGCGTGCCGCCATCGATCTTTCGGATGAGAAGTATTGCTGTGTGTCTGCGACCCTCAGGCTCGGCGTGCCTGTCACCCATGACTTTGAAATCATTGATGAGGGTCCAACCGAAACCTGACTTTCGTCCCTCTGGTGAGACCAACGGTTGTGGCATTCCAAAGGCTGGATGCTCTTTGAGTTTGAGATAATCATGGGCTGGAGGAAAGGCGCCGTTTGTCCGTGAGGCGATAATCTTTCCATCCAAGCTTTCCGTTACTTGCCTGAATTTCGCGCTATACTACCGGCAGGTGTAGGCCGATCTTACCCTCAGTTGCCCAGCACATTCAGTCGCCTCGCTAAGAGAAAGGACAAGGTGACAGTAATGAAAGTCAAGTTGCGCATGACATCCAACCCCATTACCGCCACACCGCAGACAACCTACTCTGAGGCAATGCATCTCATGCAAGACAACCATATTCACCATTTGCCGATTGTTGACAAGAAAGGAAGCCTTGTTGGGGTTGTCTCGCACAGTGATATGCTCAGTGCAGCCCCCTCGCCTGTAACCTCGCTGAGCGTCTTTGAGATCTACTCGTTGCTAGACAAGGTAACAATGGATGATATCATGAGCAAGCCGGCGCTTGCGGTGGAGGAGGATTGCAGCCTTGCCGCCGCTGCCCGGTTCATGATCGACCGCGAGATTGGCTGCCTGCCGGTGGTGCGAGAAGATCGCCTTGTGGGGATTATCACCGATACCGATATCTTCAAATCATTTGTGGACATCATGGGAGGTGGTCAGCCAGGCTCTCACGTGGAAGTGCAGATGCCCGATGAGAAGGGCCAACTGGCGAGTATCCTGGGGGCGATGGCTTCTGCTGGTAGTTACATCGTCTCAGTAACTCTATTCTATGATAAGCCCGGCTATGCTATCGCGGATATCAAGGAGCGCGGCGGGGATGAAAGCAAGCTGAAGGAAGAACTGGCAAAGCTAGGCACTGTAAAAATTCTTGAATTCCGGCCCAGCGAAGAGAATCGCCTGCTCAGCTTCGGATAGACCGCCCCGGAATCACCCTGAGCGCCCAGGCATAGACTCGCTGCTATGCCACAACATCATCGCGCCGAATGTGCTGCATCCCACGCCGGGCGTTTGCTATGGGGAGCAAACGCCCGGTGTGCATCCCATGTCCTTAGGGGTCACCAAGTAAGGCGTAACGGTAGTAACATCGTCCCCCACCCATGAGGGGGGCCAAAGCCCGATCTTTGTCCTATCGCCTGATGGCCTCTGGCAGAATGTACGGATATTCGCGGCGTAGGAGTCGGCTATAGAGGAATCGATCCAGCCTGCGCATGGATTGGTAGATCGACCAAATCAGCCGATCCTCACGATAATAGCCAGCCACTTCCCGGTCTGACACAGGCTCTATCCCTGATACCGCTCCACCCCCAGCAAAGAATTCGTTGGCCGTGCGGATGAGGTCTGGGATCAGTTCGGAACGCTGCTCTTTATAGAAGTTGGCTATCAGGTCAACCACCACCAGATGTAGATCGTAGTAACGGTTGACTACATCCTCCAGGAAAAGCAGCCGCAACACCCACCGCAGGAACGATGGCGCACTGCGCAGGAATAGCTCTGTGTCGAGCTGCTCCTGACCTTCCACACGAAACAGGGGCGTGCTAGTATCGAGGTAACACAGGTCTGGATGAGGGGGCAGTGCGGGATATGCAGGGTCGAACCCCTGTATTGCCCAGTTGGAGATCTGCCCATCAATCCCGATCTGCACGCGATCCTGTCGCTGGTTGAACGCCCAAACACGGCACAGGTGGTCGAGCACGCGCCGAAACAGCTCCAACACCTGCTCCGGTGGGATCAGGTGGATCGCTCGATGGCCGACACACTCGGCAGCCTCACGGCGTTGGATAATGTAAAAGACCGGGTGTCCTGTGTCCGTCGTAAAGCCTGCATGTCCGTGCAACGCGACACAGAGGCCAACCTCGTCCTGAAGCAGCCGGTTGTACTCCTCGTAGATCGCCAGATAGGCAGTCATTTCCTGGTCAGAATGAAAGATTGGCAGGCGTTTGAATGCCAGCCCATCCAGGCCCTCCATCTGAATCGCAAACACAGTGCTGATCTCGCCATAGCCCAGCACCTGGGCCGGGATCGCGCTGCGCTCTGGGCGGCGCGGGTTGAGGCCACGCTCGAAAGCACGCAGGCGTTCCAGATCAATCTCAAAGCCAGGCGGATTCTTGAGGATCACATGGGGCATCTCATTCTCCCTCATTCCCCAGGCGTCCGGCCATGATGGCAAAGCACTTGCCGAAGGCGTCGAGCACTTCATCTACTTCGTCAGCGGTGATGATCAGCGGTGGCATAACGATCATGGTGGATGGCCGGTTGTTCGCATACACGGCCAGCACGCCGTGTTGGGCCAGCAGCACCGTCAACATCGGGCCGAACTGCTCACCAGCTAATTCAACCCCGATCATCAGGCCCTTGCCGCGCACCTCGCTGATCAATTGCGGCATCTGGGCTTGGAGTGTCCGCAGCCCATGCATGAGACGATCCCCCATCTGCTCGACATGCTCCATGAAGCCGGGCGCAGTGATGATATTGAGCATCGTCAGCGCGGCTATACAACCGAGATCAGAACCTCCGAAGGTCGAGATATGGATAAAGGGGTTGGTCTTTGCCAGCCAACGATCCAGCTCTGGCTTGTAGCAAGTGGCTGTGATCGGGTAAATCGCGCCGCTTAATCCTTTGCCCAGCACCATCACATCGGGAATGATCCCCCAGTGATCGATACCCCAAAGTCGCCCTGTGCGCCCCAGCCCTGCCTGTACCTCATCGGCCACGAACAATGCCCCGTATTGGTCGCATAACTCCCGGATCGCGGTGAGATAGCCTTCCGGGGGGATAAGAATGCCAGCAGTGGCTGGAATTGTCTCGATGATGACAGCAGCTACCTGATCGCTCATTGCCTGCGCCAGCGCCGGGACATCGCCAAATGAAACCTGCGTGAAACCTGGTGCCGGGGGGCCAAAAGGGTCCCGAAAGGCAGGGTCGCCTGCCGCCAGTGCCAGCCCGGTGTGACCGTGATAGCCGCCTCGTACTGAGATCACGCCGGGCCGACCAGTGAACCCGCGCGCCAGCTTCAGGGCAAAGTCCACTGCCTCCCCTCCACTGACGCCGAACGTCGTGTACTGTATGTCGCCGGGCAGCAGCTCCGCGAGGCGATGGGCTAGCATGGCACGAGGTTCGCTCATAAGCAGGTGATCGTTGATGTCCAGTGTGTCCAGAGCGCACCGGATCGCATCAACAATGGCAGGAGGCCGGTGGCCCAGGTTAAATACCCCACCGCTGGCACGGCAGTTGATCAGTGAGCGGCTGCCGTCGCGGCTCCAAATACGCACCCCCTCGCGCTTTCCAGGAACCGTTGCCAGCCCCATCTGACGGTAAAGCTCTACTTTGCCTGACGAGACATACCGTCCAAAATCCGCGATGATCTGCTCTTCGGTGAGATCATAAAAGGTTGCTGTCACCGATCCACCTCCCTATGCTGCCGGATTAAAGAGTGTTCATAAAAAGGCCCACGAACCGCCTGGGGCCGCGCAAGGAACGCTACCCCGGCAGTCCCACCAGATTGAAGCGAGTCAATCCCCCAGACCGGCGATCTGTTGCTCGACTTCCTGCACAGGCGATGGTCGCACCGGAGGCACTGCGCCCTGCAGTCGGTAGGTTGTGATCAGCACAACAGCAATGATGATGATCACAGCGGCGATCAGAGTCCGGGCTGTCAATGGCTCTCCAGCAAGGGCGCCCAGAACTACAGCCACTACCGGGTTGACGTAGGCGTAGGTTGCCGCGCGGGCGGGCGGCACGACTCTCAGCAACCAGGTGTAGGCACTGAAAGCCACAATGGCCCCGAAAACGATCAGATAGGCTAGAGCGAAGATCGAACGGAGCGAAACAACGCCCAGGTCAAGCCGCGACCATTCACCGGTCAACCCCCCCAGTGCTGAGAGTAATGCCCCGCCACACAGCATCTCCATGGCCGTTGTCATCAATGGCGACTCCGGCAGGGCGGCGTACCTCGAGTAGACCGAGCCAATTGACCATGACAGCGATGCCCCCATCAGTACCAGAGTGTCGACAAGGCCCACTGAGCTGCCTCCACCGATGTCACCTGGCCCGATCAGCAGCACCATCCCGGCTAGGCCCAGCACCAGTCCGCCGATGATCGGCGCGCTGGGGCGAACGCCACCAGGACGAAGCCAATCGATCACCACCACCCATAAGGGAACAAGTGCAACCAGCAGGGCTACCAAGCCAGATGGGACGGTTTGCTCCGACCAGGTCACACCACCATTACCACCTAACAGGAGCAATCCGCCAATGATCAATGTGGCCCCCCAGTTAGAGCGAGTTGGGCGGGGAGCACCCCGTAGCCGCGCCCAGATGTAGAGAAGCCCTCCGGCGACCAGAAACCGCACTCCGGCCATAAAGAACGGCGGCAGGGTTTCAATAGCAATGCGGATGCCCAGGTAGGTCGAACCCCAGATCAGATAGATGGCTGCGAAGGCTGCCATTACGGCTAGACGAGATGGAGTCGGGGCCAGATTTGGCTCAGTCATTGGATCTCCCGCAGGCGGGCGCTCCACTGGGCGCGTCGCGTACCGCGATGCGCAATACGAAGGGGGAAATCGCTGGGAGCAACCCCGATGATCGTAGCCGCCGACCGGCAAGATGGCTATACAGCGCCAGCCAGGGCCAACGCAACTCGCGCGGCAACCCGCGCGTTTTGTTCAAGAAGGGCGATGTTAACTTTCAGGCTACGCCCGCTGGTGGCTTCATTCACGCAGGACAGAAGAAAGGGGGTAACGGCTTTCCCGCTAATGCCCTCCATAGCGCATGTGCGAAGGGCCTGCTCGATAGCCTCCTCCATTACAACGGCAGGCAGCGCCAGATCGGCGGGTGGAGGCACAACGATCAACGCGCCACCGGTCAGCCCCAGCGCCCACTTGGCCTGGAGGATGTTTGCTACTTCCTGCGGTGAGTTCACACAGACATCCACCGGCAGCCCGCTGCTGACGGCGTAGAAGGCCGGGAAGGTATCCGTGTTATAGCCGATCACCGGGACCCCGGCAGTTTCCAGCCATTCAAGTGTGCGCGGCAGGTCGAGGATCGATTTGGCGCCAGCGCATATCACCGCGACGGGAGTCTGGGCCAGCTCCGGTAGATCAGCCGAGATGTCCCCAGCGTCCCCCCGATGTACTCCACCAATCCCGCCAGTGGCAAAGACGCGAATCCCTGCCCAATGAGCGGCGATCATGGTCCCAGCAACAGTTGTCGCGCCGTTCTCCCCCCGCGCCACCGCGATCCCAATATCCCGCCGCGACACCTTCCGCACGCCTTCACTCGTGGCGAGCTGCTCCAGTTCCGCATCGTTAAGTCCGACGGTGACTAACCCATCAATAATACCAATCGTCGCCGGGATCGCGCCCTCCTCACGAATCGCCGCCTCGATGCGCCGGGCCGTGTCAAGATTGGCGGGGCGTGGCAGACCATGTGCGATCACCGTTGATTCCAGAGCCACAACGGCTTGGCCTGCAACAAGTGCCGAGCGAACCTCGGAGGCTATTCTGACATATTGTCGGGGTAGCATAGTTGGCGCAGGTTGCCACTCACGTTATTAGGGCATCATAGAGTAAGTCAACGCTGAGATCGCGGCGGACTGTGTCGGTCGTCCGCAGGGTCAGTGAGGCAGCCGCCACACCCAGTCGCACACATTCGTCGAGTGGAATGCCTTCCAGCAGACCAAAGATGATGGCTGCGGTCATGGCGTCTCCTGCCCCGGTCGGATCAACCACCTGTGTTTGGAGGGCAGGTACGTGCCCAGTCGTCTCCGCGCTCGCATAGGCTGCCCCAAACTCCGCTAATGTAATGATTGCAATGTCTACTCCCAAAGCCACAAGACGCTTGGCTGCGGACTTGGCAGCCTCTGTGTCATTTGCTGCGAAGGAGCGGCTGCATAGTGCTTGGGTTTCGAGCACGTTGGGAGAGATCATGGAAAAGCTGGCAAGATGGGGCCGCAGGCGGCCCGCCAGGGCTGCCGATGTGGGATCGGCACATAGGGGAACTTGGTGCTCCTTGCACAGACGTATCACCGCCGTCAACGTTTCTGGTGTCAGATTGGCATCGATGGCAACTATAGCTGCCTGCTGAAATAGGTGCTGCTTGGATTCAAGATAGTGAGGCGTGAGAGCAGCAATGCAGCTCATATCATCCATGGCCACATCTAAGGAGCCATCCGGGGCGAGCAATGCCATGTAAACGCTGGTTGGCTGGCTGCTTATAACAAGCGCCTCACTAGTGTCGATCCCGCTTCCTGCTGCATGGGCCAGAACACGCGCGCCTGCATCATCGTCTCCAACGGCGGTTAGCAACACGGTATCCACATCTAAGCGAGCGAGATTCTCAGCGATGTTGCGGGCGACTCCGCCAGGGCTGAGTTGAATGCGCCCTGGGGTGGAACTGCCACGCACCAACGGTGTTTCAGGGCGGCCTTTGATATCAAGATTAGCCGCGCCGATCACCAGCACATGAGCGTCGCTGTCCATGTGCCTCCCTCGTTAGCCCTACCCTGCGGTCAAGGCCACCTTCCTGCCTCGAACAAGCGATCCATGCTCTAGCGTAGCACAGCCTATGTCGCGCGGCAAAACGCAGGTCACTCTGCGAACCATCCGTTGACGCCCAGTAAGCCGAGCGCTATGATCCGCACATGCCACTCAGTGAGCATATCGGCTCCTTGAGCATCATCCATGCGCCGAGACCGCTTGTCCCCCAACTTCCTCCTGTTGTTGATCATCGCCCTGGGTATCCTGATCGGTGTCGGCCTGAAGTGGGGCATACCGGACCTGGATATAGATCCCCTGCCTGCCGCCCTGGCCGATCTGATCCTCCAGCGCCAGCCTGCCCCTCTGGCTGGGCACAGTAGCCAGCCTCCAAATAACACCTCCAGCCAAACTCAGCCCATCTTTGACGAGGGTCAAGAATTGGCCCCGGATGGCTTTCCAGTCGCAACCCGGCGGCATGTATTGAAACATACGGTTGTGCCTGGAGACACCCTGTTTGGCATCGCGGAGCAGTTCGGCCTGGAACCGACCACTATTTTCTGGGCCAACACGGAGATACTTCGAGACAATGTCAATCTGTTGCAAGTGGGCGTAGAGCTATACATCCTGCCTGTGGATGGGGTC
The DNA here is from genome assembly GCA_034434995.1 of Anaerolineae bacterium. Lineage (GTDB taxonomy): Bacteria > Chloroflexota > Anaerolineae > Aggregatilineales > UBA3940 > DAOTYF01. Next base: position 2,744 of record DAOTYF010000055.1, on the reverse strand, counting down.
TACCATTTCTCAGATGGAACCCAGACCATTGCAGAGATCGCTGCCCAATACGGCGTTACCCCTGGTGATATTCTGTACTCCGAGTTCAATCAACTGTCCGATGTCGGGAGTAGCTATGTGCCCCCCGCTGGGCTTCGGATTGTTGTGCCAGGGGGCCGGCGTGAGTTCATTGCGTGGCAGGCACCGATCCGCACAGGTACACAAAGCGGATCGGCCAATCCCGAGGGGGCGGTTCATCCTGGCTCCTGCCGGGCGCATTACTCCGGGACAGGGGGGCTTGGCGTGTATGACAACCCCTTGGGCGATGCCCCTTACCGTGTCACGACCGGTTTTGCAGCTTGGCATCCCGGCGTTGATCTGGCAGGGGAGTATGGCACAGCGGTATATGCTGCTGAGACCGGGGTTGTTGTATTTGCAGGCTGGCACCGAGATGGCTATGGCGAGTTGATCATCCTCGATCATGGCGATGGATGGACGACGTACTACGGCCATCTTTCAGCGCGGTTTGTTGGCTGCGGCGATCAGGTATCTAAAGGGCAGATCATTGGCCAGATGGGAATGAGCGGCAACGCCACAGGCATTCATCTGCACTTTGAAATCCGGGACAGTGATGCGGCACAGAACCCTTACGATTTTATCCCGATCCGGGATACCCGCAGTGTTCCTTAGGACCGAACCCGGTGAGCGCCACAACTACCTCCCCTAAAGGCCGCACTACTTGTGCAACCTGGCCCGCGATGGTGGAGGTTGCATGTTCCGCCCCCCCCCGCCCCATCAGGCGCAGATCAGGAGACACGCACCAGCTCATAGACCTTGGTGTACTGGGTGCGCCCCTTGACCTGAATCGGCTCCAACTCGCTCACGACAACGTAATCCTTGACAGCCTGGTAGGTCGCATCGCTGAGCAGGATTTGCATCGGCTTGGCGACCTCTTGTAATCGCTTGGCCAGGTTCACGCTATCGCCCATCGCTGTGTAGTCAAGGCGCTCCGGGCTACCGATGTTGCCAACCACGGCCTCACCCGTATGGACCCCAATACCAAACTGTAGCCGCTCACTAGCAGCAGCGGTCTGGTGGTAGGCGCGGATGTCTGCCATCATTGCCGCTGCAGTGCGTACGGCTCGCAGCGCGTGATCCTGCTGGGGACGGAGGGGTGTATTGTAGAGGGCCATGACGGCATCACCCATGAATTTATCGATGACCCCCTGTTGCATATGGATTGCATCTGAGGCGATTGTCATATAGATGTTCAGAATTTCGACCAGCTTCTCTGGAACCAACTGCTCGCTGAACGTAGAAAACCCGCGAATATCAGCAAAAAGGATGGAGATCACCTGCCGAGTTCCACCCAGTTTCAACTCTTCGGCACTGCGGATGCCATCTACCACTTCGGTTGGAAGGTAACGACGTACTCCCGCAATCTGTGCCTCACGACGCTTGATGTCAGTCAGGTCGTCCAGCACAATGGCGACGCCCTGCGTATGCTCATAGGCATCGCGCAACGGGCTGAGATTCATGCTGAGGTTAACTCGTCCTCGCCTGCCGACTTCGGTCTCGAACTCGATACCGGTCAGCCGCTGCCCCGCCAGCAGGATTTGTGCCAGCATGGTATCAAACCGCGGCCCCAACATCGGCAGAATATCTCGCAAGCCCAATCCCACTAGCTGCTCCCGGTCTTCTAGATCGAGGATTTGCTGAGCGCGGCGGTTGATCAGGGTGACATGCTCAAGATCATCGGTCGTAATGACCCCTGACGCAATCGAGGCGAAGATGTTATCCTGTAAATTCTTCATGGCGCTGATCGCCTCAAGCGTCGCTGTGACACGGGCAAACAGCCGGGCGTTCTCGATAGCTACAGCAGCCTGGTTGGCGAAAGCCACCAACAGGTCGCGCGTCTCCTCGGTAAATAGCCCAGCATGTATCTTGTTATCTGTATAGATGACACCCGTCACCTCGCCCTTGACGATGAGCGGGACACACAGAATTGAGCGCAGGCTGTAGCTGACAATGCTCACTGCATCCTGAAAGCGTGCGTCCTCTTGGGCATTAGTCGTCACAACGGCTTCGCCCGTCTCCGCCACCCGATTGAGAATGCTCCGGCTCACCTCAAATGCCGCGCTATCAATAGTCTCCCGATCCACATTGCGCGCAATGCGGAATTCCATTTCCCCGGTTTCTTCATTGCGCAACATCAGATAGCCGCGCTCGGCCCCCGTTAGCTCGATGATCGTGTCCATCACCTCGTTGAGCACCTGGGTGAGGTCGAGTGAGGAGTTGATCAACGCTGCCACGTGAGCCAGGGCGCGATACTGATCGCGCTCGTGTTCAAGCGCGGCTGCGCGGCTGGCAGCCAACTCAGCGCGTCGCACAACCGTATCTAGCGTTGTAGTCGTTCCAGGGGGCAGATGAAAACCGCCGTCTTTGAGCGCCTCCCGCTGCTGCCTGAGCATATCGCGCAGGTCAGCCGAGAGTCTGCAGATATATTCCAACTCCTCCCGTAAGGGGCGGGCGTCCGACTCAGCGACCATATCCTGCGCTCCCAGAGAGGGGGGCCATCAAGTACTCAGGCCACCTGATCGGAGCCTATTATACGTCAGGAGAGAGGTCGAGGAAAGGCAAGGGAGACCTCGGGAGTGTCCAAAAGAGTGGATTCGTGGCAAAATAGAGAGATGAAACAATGTCCACGCTGCCAGAGTACAGAAAAACAGAACAAAGCCGGGTTCACCCAGGCAGGGAGTCAACGT
>DAOTYF010000054.1:0-3382 GCA_034434995.1 Anaerolineae bacterium | reverse complement strand
CCCCTCCGCTGCTGACCCTGCCGCCGGTTGGCACACAGACCAATCCCCTCTTCCTCTCCCCGTCCGCCCCTCCCGGCAGTCCACAGCCCGGCCAACGCGAGACTCCCACCGTGATGGCTACCGCGACCTTCGACCCTCAGATCGTGGAAGAGGCAGCACTCGATGCCCTGTCCAGGGAACTGAACATCCCCCGCTCTGAGATCAGCATCATCAGCACGCTGCCGCGTGAATGGAATGACGCCAGCCTGGGCTGCCCCAAGCCCGGCCAGGTCTACCCGCCTGTCCTCACGCCCGGCTATCAGATCACCCTGGCGGTGGGAGATCGCACCTACCAAGTTCACACCGATATCTCCGGCACGGTCATCATCTGCTTCAGCGAGGAATCAGAGGAAGGCAGCGCAGTGGCCGATCCGCTGGTGGCCGAATTCATTGCTGAGGCAAAGGCTCAGCTAGCTGAAGAGCTGGGCATCGCGGAAGGGACGATTGCCCTGGTACGCAGTGAGGCAGTGGACTGGTCAGATAGCAGCCTGGGCTGTGCCGAACCAGGACAAACTTACGCCCAGGTGATAACGCCCGGCTACCGGATCGTGCTGGCGGTGGACGAAACACGCTACGAGTACCACGCCGACCAGCAACGCATGTTCCTGTGCACGACCCCGACGCAGTGACTCTGTTGCACGCTTATCCGATCACACCCGGCAGGGCGTGCCCCGTTGACTGACTGATGCGCCCCAGGGCGCGGTAGGCAGCATCGCGCACGGCAGAATTGGCGTCGCGCAGCGCGGCGTAAAGGGGCGTCACCCCCTCGACCAGCGATAGAGCGCCCAGCCATTCGGCAGCCGCCAACCGGGTCGATTCATCACCCTCCTGGAGGGCGCGGATCAACTGACTCACGGCACGGGGTCCCGGCTCGATGGCCTGGTCGCGCTCGGCCAGCCACACCACCAGCCAGTCCGCTTCCTCAGGCAACGGCGGGCGCGATACGCCTTCGATGGGGTGGCGTAACGCCTCCAGGGCGGTGCTGGCAGCATTACGTACCACCCACTGATCATCGCGTTTTTGAGCCTGGTCGAGGATCGAATAGACCCACTCCGCGCCAAGAATCTGAAGGCCGGCAATCGCCGCGCGCCGGGTTTGTGGGTCAGGTTCCTGCATCGCCTCGCGCAGGATGTCGTATCCCTCACCGGCCACGTTGTTGGCCGCCAGCATCTCCGCCACGGCGCGGCGGGCCATGTCTCGCCCAGAGAGGAGGGTCTGAAGCATATAGTTGAGGGCTGCCTTCGTGCCCAGCGCGCCAAGCGCCAGCGCCACCGCTGCCTCGACGGCTGGCTGAGGGTCGCCCAGTGCCTCGCCGAGGATCACCAACAGCTCCGGGTCGCCCAGCGCACCGATCCCCAAGGCGCTCAGGACGCGCACGCGCGGGTCTTCGCTCCGCAACCCCTGCCGGAAGATGAAGCCCACATTGCGGTCGCGTGAAGCCACCAGCGCCGCCATTGCCCGCTCGCGCACCAGGGGGAACTCAGCAGGTGAGAGAAACAACTGGGTCAACCGTTTGAAGACCTCGCCGCGCCATGCGGCACGCGGATCGGCCTCGGCAATCCAGGCAGCCAGCGCCAACAGCCCATCCTGGTTGACGGTGGGTGGGGCCGCCAGCCGCTCCTCAACGTAGGGCCTGATATCCCCCAGTTGAGCCAGGAAGGGCATCACCAGATCGTTGAGCGGATTGCTCTCATCGAGCAGCCCTGGCCGGAAGGGGGCGTCCTTGAGAGCCTCGGCGGCCAGATAGGCGCCGACAACCGGCTGGGTAAATGTCACCCGGCGACCTACATGTTCGGTCAGGATACGGGCCTGGCTGGTAACGGCGAAGATGAAGTCCGGGGTGCTCAGCGAAGCGCGCGGCAGGGCGGCCCGAGCTGCGTCAACCTGGGCAGCCACCGCTTCAAGGCCAATCCCTAGCATCGTCGAGGAGCTAAGCCACTGCTCAGCAACCCTGTCCAGGGCAGGGCGCATCTCTGGGGCGCCAATGACGCGCTCGACGTAGGCGCGGTACCAGCCTACCTGACCCAGACCGGGATCGTCATGGGCAAAGGTAGCCCACACCCGCAGGGTCGCATCGAGCGGGCTGCGGGAGCGGTTGCCCCGGATAGCCTGCCGAATTGTTTCCCCATCCGGATGAGGGGCCGGCTCCTTATGCGTCCCCCCGATCAGCGGCCAGGCATCTGCCCACAGCCGGGCCAACTCGTTGTACTCGGCGTTGCCCCAGGGCATGATGAACACCGGAACCAGCCCCAGCTCAAGCAACGGCTGGTATCCCCTCGGGGAACCCACTACCACGATCTGGTTGCCGGGATAGCTGATCAGGAGCTGGCGCAACCATTCAACGACCTGCATCCGGCGTTCGAGCGGAAGCTCATCCCAGGCATCCAGCAGGATCAGGCCACCCCCCCCGGCAAACTGCTTGCGGATCGCGTTCAGGGCGGGGCTGGCTATGCCTCGCAGTTGAGCGCCTGCCGCGTCAAGCAGCGGATCAAGCAGATCAGGCTCCGGGCCGAGGAACTCCTGGCTCAGATTCACATCCGCCAGGTGGATCAACAGCGGCAGGCGGCGCTCGCGGAGCAAGCCCCCCTCCTGTTCCGGGTCGGTCTGCCGGGCTACCAACACAGCGATCAAAGCCAGAGCAACCGACCGCCCGCTGCCAGGCAATCCCAGCAGCGCAATGCTGTCCCCGGCACGCAGCAGGTGTTCCAACTTGATGCCCGGCACCTGGTAGGGGCCAATCGCCTGGGGCCAGTCAGGGGTAAGGGGGAGGAGATTCAACGGGCCGTCGTAACCGGGAGTGGCGCCCTCCCCTTCGAGCGGATCGTGAGGTCCCGGCAAGGTATAGAACCTCGGCAGCACCGCGACCTGCTCCAGCGGAACAAGATGCCCGGCCAGATGCCAGCTATTGGCGAGCTTGATGACCGCCTCGCGGTAGCGCGCATCCAGGCTGCGAGAGAGTCGCCGACGCGCGGTGACCACTCCCCGCGCTGCTGACGAGCGCAGCGCGTTGATCCGCTCCCGCTGGGTGTAGATCACAATGCCCAGCGCCAGCGCCATGACGGCCCCTGCGATCAGTGAGACAACATCCAGCATTGCGATCTCCTTACCATCACCGGATCGCCAGAATGCGCCCGCAGGTTGGGCAGGGGAGCACCTCCCCATGATGGACCTGCTGCGCCTGGCGGGACGTGATCTCAACGCCGCATCGGCTGCACACGCCATCCTCAATCAGCGAGACCGCCACGCCGCCGGGCCGCTGGCGAAGCTCATCGTACAGCGCCAGATGGCGGTCTTCAACCGTGCTGCGCGTCCTGCGGATCTGGGCCTCGAGCTGGGCTGCACG
>DAOTYF010000053.1:0-3099 GCA_034434995.1 Anaerolineae bacterium | reverse complement strand
GCAGTCAACACGGCACTATCCCAGTAGACGTTAATGACCGCTGAAGGCCATTCCGGTGTGCTGTAGATGAAAACAGTGACGTAATCACCCCGGGCATCGGCCTCGACAGCAAACTGCTCGTAGTTATCGTAGACGCCCTTCACTGCCGACCAGATAATAGCCGCGCTGAACGCATCCGTGCCACCGGTGGGGTCGATTCCAATCTTCATGTCAATCGGGTTCACCTGACCGTGAAAGCTGTTACGAGGATCGCAATCCTCACTTCCATGTTGGTCTATCTCGCAGAAAGTTGACCAGGCATGCCCCCACACTGTAAACCGCACGTGGCTGTTGGGCGGAACCTGAACACGCTGGTATAGTCCGGCCAGATGGCGTGCCCAGGGCCGGAAATACTGCTGGGCCGCGATGCCGTCGCGCACCCGGTAAGGGTCCTGTTCCGGCGTCGCTATCTTGTATTCCGGGGCATCGTACTCCGAGCCAGGATCGTTGTACCACCACGCGCTCCAGCCATGCGCCACAAAGCCACCCCCATCTCCCCTGAAGTCTTCGTTATAGGGATACTCAAATCCGCCATTAGTCAGTAGATTAACGCCCTCCTGCGTGCTGATACCGGCTGTGGCGGCGTGAGGGGGTAGCAAGCCGGTCAAGAGGGCGCACAGAGTCGTGGCAAGCGCGCGCAATCCCCACCGGAAAGAAGGTCTGCTCTTCAATGTGGCAGTATCCATGTGTTGATATCCCGCTGCCCGGACGAACATATAACAACCCCTAACAGGGTGAGTGGTTGACCTGTGGGCAGCAGGCGCGAATTATAGCAACCGCTTCCCAGGCTAGCCAGCTTCGGGAAGTGACGGGAGTGGATAACTACGAGGATATCTATACAAGGAATGGCTCACAACTGCCCTGAATGCCCATCATCTTATCCACTCCCCCAGGGAGGCTTTCGTTCTTCGTCTGGGTCGGCCCCACCGGCCAGTCTGGCGATCCCTGATACGAATTGCCTTACCCGACAGGAGGGGGTAAGCTCTACCTGGCTGTCAGCGGCTCTCGACGAGAGCTGCGGCTGGCTGGCATCTTGCCAAAAAACCAACGGCACAGTGCTTGAAGGACGGGCTATGATCTGCATCGGCGATCTCCAAATCGAGCTGGTTAATGATGGCCGCATTCTGGTCGATCCTGGCGGCCCGTTCGGACTGGTGCCACGCGCCCTGTGGTCACGCTACTATGAACCGGATGAGCAAGGCAGGATTAGCATGGAACATCATTGCCTATTGGTGCGCGGGCACGGGCGGACTATTGTAGTGGATACCGGGATCGGCACCAAGATCACCCCCCAGCAGGCACAGATGATGAGCCTGTCTCGGCCTGGCGGGGGGTTAGTTGAGGGGCTTGCCCGGCTTGGCGTCAGACCTGAGGAAGTCGACCTGGTGATCAACACTCATCTGCACGCTGATCACTGTGGTGGCAACACCCGTATAGATGGCGAGACCATCGTGCCGACCTTTCCCCATGCTGAGTACTGGGTGCAACGGTTGGAATATGCCGACGCTGCCTTCCCCAACGAGCGCACGCGCGGCACGTACTTCGCTTTTAACTATGTGCCTCTGTTCGAATCGGGGCAGATGCGGTTGCTTAATGGCGAAACGGAGGTCGTGCCAGGGATGCGCTGCGTGGTGACCCCCGGCCACACTCGCGCTCATCAGTCGGTGGTTTTCGAAGCGGGCGGCAGAGCGGCGATCTATGTGTGCGACATGGCTTCACTGGCCGTGCACTTCGCCAGGCTTGCCTGGATGACCGCCTACGATGTGGAGCCGTTGGTGACGCTCGAAACTAAGCGCGGCTGGCAGAAATGGACGCTGGAACGTGAGGCGCTGATCCTGTTCACTCACGAGCCCAAAACCCCAGTGGGTCGCCTAATAGATCAGGGTGAGGGCAGGCTGGAGGTCGTGCCCGCGCAGGAAGATTGAATTGCCATACGCCAGGAACACGCCCCATTAACTTAATGGGCCTTTAATCCGCGCGTGATACCGTTGTGTTCGGCTCGATTTTGACATCCTGCAGAGGACGAACTGAATATGCATATCCTTGTAACCAATGATGATGGAATCCACGCGCCGGGGATTCTGGCGCTCCAACAGGCCGTGCGCCGTATCGCAGGCGCGACAGTCACAGTGATAGCTCCCCGTGAGAACCAGAGCGCTGTTGGTCACCGCAAGACCCTGTCTGATCCGATGCGTATCCAACCGGTCCGACTGGCCGATGGCACACCAGGTTACGCCTGCTCTGGATCGCCAGCCGATTCCATCGCGCTGGCACTGCTGGGCTACGTTCAAGAGAAGGTAGACATCGTGGTAAGCGGCATCAACCAGGGTGCCAACCTGGCGCAGGATATCACCTATAGCGGCACAGTCACCGCAGCGATGGAGGCAGTGATCTTTGGTGTGCCCGCCATAGCCGTGTCGCTGGCTTCCTACGAGCAACCCCATTTCGAGCACGCTGCGGCTTTCACCGCGCAGTTGATTCCCATTCTGCTGGCCAATCCTCTCCCCCCTCTGACGCTCCTGAATGTCAATGTGCCACTGGAGCCAGTCAAGGGGGTACAGGCTACCCGTCAGGGGCGTCGACGCTACCATGATCAGCTCGTCGAGCGGATTGACCCGTTGGGGCGTCCTTATTACTGGATCGGCGGGGATCGCCCAACGGGCGATGTAGAGGAAGTAGGCACTGACGTGTGGGCTGTCGAGCAGGGATACATCTCACTCACACCGATCCAGCTAGACATGACCGCTCACAGCCTGATCAGCGCTATCCAAGGTTGGGAGCTATCCATCCCAGAGCAATTCTCCAAACCGCTACAGGCAGGCGTAGAGGAGAGGGGAGCGGCTCGCTAGGTTGTGGTGACACTCCTACTGCAATGGCCCTTTTGGCCCTTCCCCCACGCGCGTAAGAGTGTATTATATTCCAGCAGTTTCAACTGGCGCTCCTGAGCGACGGCGGGAGCGCGAAGGGCTGTTTCGCGCGTATGTAGAGCCAAAGAGGAGGCAGGCAGGAGATGCAAATATCCACAGGAGTGCGGAGGGGAGGGCTGCTGGGGCTGGGGGT
>DAOTYF010000052.1:0-13310 GCA_034434995.1 Anaerolineae bacterium | reverse complement strand
CCCGCTTTGAATCGACCCGCACCCCCGTCCTGGCAAGAATCTGGAGCGAGCCTTCGTGTACCTGCTGAATCTGCTCCGGCGACATCAAGCTGAGGCGGGGTCGCACCCAGGCTGCCGGATCGGAGGGTGGCGGGTCGAGCGGCATCGGCGCGAGCCAGTCGGGTTCCTGTGCGCGGGGTGATGCGGGGGCGCCGGTTCCGTGTCTGCGATGGCGGCGGGTTTCGTCGGTTGGGGCCATAAGTGATGCCTCCCTGAGCGGCGATCTCTAACCGCGAAGAACGCAAAGATTCAACAAGCGTTCCCCCTTGCGTTCTGTGCGTTCTTCGTGGCTCTATTCTGAGCTGTGTAGCTTCTACCCACGCCCACCCCTGACGATCTCCCGCGCGGCGTTGTAGGCGGGCGCACCAATGACGCCGCCGCCAGGGTGCGCCCCCGCGCCACACAGGTACAGGCCATCGATGGGCGTGCGGTATTGCGCCCATCCCGGCACGGGGCGCATCAGGTAAAGTTGGTCGAGCATCATCTCACCGTGATTCAGACTGCCTTCGGTCAGGCCGTAACTCTGCTCGAAGTCCAACGGCGTGATAACGCGCTGGCCGAGGATCGCACCCCGGACGTTGGGCGCGACATCATCCAGTATGTCAAGGACGGCGTCGAGCAACTCTTCGCGCTTCGCGCCGTCCCACGATCCGTCTCTGAGGTGGTAGGGCGCAAACTGGGCGCGGATCGCCATGACGTGTTTCCCCTGCGGCGCAACCGCCGGATCGCTTAACGAGGGGATGGTGATCTCAAGCGCGGGCTGCTCGGACATCTCGCCGTACTTGGCAGCGTCATAAGCACGTTCCAGGTAGGTGAGGTCGGGGCTGATCGAGATCGTGCCACGCAGATGCGGGCCATCGCCGGGCAGGGCGGGGAAGTCGGGCCGCTCGCCGAGCGCCAGGTGCACCACCGCCGTCGCTCCCCGGAACTTGATGTTCCGCACCTTGCCGATGAAGTCCGGAGATAGCTCCAGTGGATCGACCAACCTCAGGAAGGTGTGTGCGGGGTCGGCGCTGGAGACAATCCTCCGCGCGGCGACCTCCTCGCCATCCTCCAACACCACGCCGACCGCCTGCCCATCGCGGATGACAATCTGCACGACGCCTGCCCCGGCGCGAATCTCCGCCCCGAATGCGCGGGCGGCGTCGGCCAGCACGTCGGGCAGGGGGCGGCCTGTGCGGATCAGCGCGCGGAAACGGCCCTCCGGGTTGCCAACCTGGTGATGCAGGAAGTTGAAGGTCGTCCCTGCCGAGCGCGGCCCCTGCCGGAGATTCCTTACCGCGTCCATACCCAATGTCCCCTTGAGCGCGTCCGACTCGAACCAGTCGTCCAGAAACTCTTGGGCGCTCATCGGCAGGATTCTCAGCGTCTCCATCATGTCGCGGTCGCCCATGCGCCGTAAGCGGAGAGCAAGGTCAGCCAGCGCCGGCATCTCGCCGAGGGAGGGATTCAGGCCATTGGGTGGGGTAGTCAGGTAGGCCGCCTCGAGCAGCGCCGCCACCTTGCGGACGAAGGCACAGAACGCGGGCCAGCGATCCGCGTCGCGGGTGGAGAAGCGACGAATGGCCTCGGCGCTCTGGCCGACCTCCTGCCACAGCAGTAGGTGATCGCCGCCTAGCAAGGGTGCAAAGACGGTCGGGTTGCTGGCAGCGATCCCCAGCCCGTGCTGGCGCAGCTTCAGATCTTCGATCACCGGGCGGGGAATCCAGACCATGCCTAGGGCCGCATCAGCGCGGAAGCCAGGCGCGAACTCCTCCACCGCGCCCACACCACCGAGGACATTACGGCGCTCCACAACGAGCACCTTCCACCCTGCTCTGGCGAGATAGGCGGCGGTCACCAGCCCATTGCTGCCTGCACCGATCACAATCGCGTCATATGGTTTCGTCATATGGTTTCGTCATTGAGGATGGGTTGACTAGCTCTGTCCCAGGATTTCCAGCGCGCACAGCCGCCCCGACGCGCCACTGATCCCGCCGCCGGGGTGCGTGCCCGACCCGCACTGCCACAGGCCCTGGATCGGCGTGCGGTAGTTGGCCCACTTCGGCGAGGGGCGGAAGAAGAACAACTGCGATAACGATAGCTCGCCCTGGAAGATGTTCCCCTCGCTGAGGCCGAACTTCTGCTCCATGTCCCACGGCGTGAGCACCTGCCGGTGCAGGATGAGGCTCTTGAGGTTGGGCGCGTACTCCGCCAGGGTATCTATGACCGTATCGCCGAATGCCTCGCGCTTTGCGTCATCCCAGCCACCTTCGATGGCATACGGCGCGTACTGGACAAAGATCGACATGACGTGTTTGCCGGGGGGGGCCATGTGCGGGTCGATCATCGAGGGGATGATCACATCCAGGTACGGCCTGCGCGAGAAGTGGCCGTACTTGGCATCGTCGTAGGCCCGCTCCAGGTACTCGACCGTCGGGCTGATGGAGATCGCGCCGCGTAGGTGCGGCCCCACGCCGGGAAGACAGGTGAAATCCGGCAGCCCGTCGAGCGCCAGGTTTACCTTGCCCGATGATCCCTTAAACTTGAAGCGGTCGATATCGACCAGGAAGTCGGTCGGCAGCTCCCGCTCATCCACCAAGCGCCGGAAAGTCTGGCGCGGGTCGAGGCCGGAGATGACGAGGTCAGCGCGGAGTTCGTCGCCGTTATCCAACGCCACGCCGAGGGCGCGCCCGTTACGGGTGAGGACGTGCGTGACGGTCGCCGCGGTACGAATCTCCGCGCCGAAGCTCTCGGCGGCGCGCGCGATTGCCATGCTGACGCCCCCCGTGCCGCCCTTCTGGAAACCCCAGGCGCGAAACACCCCGTCGATCTCACCCATGTAATGGTGCAGCAGCACGTAGGCCGTCCCCGGCGAGCGCGGCCCCAGGAATGTGCCGATGATGCCGCTGGCCGACATGGTGGCCTTGAGCGGCTCCGTTTCGAACCACTCGTCGAGGTAGTCCGCCGAGGCCATCGTCATCAGCTTGAACAGGGCGGTGAAGTGCTCGTCGCTCAGGGTGCGGAAGTGTTGCAAGAACTTCGCCAGATCAAGCAACTGCTCCGGGTTGAACGAGGCCGGGTTAGGTGGAACCGTACTTAGGATCGGCTTGACCGCATAGGCCATGTGATACATCAGTTTGCCGAACTCGTCATAGGCGTCGGCGTCGCGCGGGGAGTGGCGGTACAGCTCACGGCGCGTCAGGTCGTGATCGGCCCACCGCACGAGGTAGTCGCCATCAGGCAGGGGGGTCAGCGTGCTTTCCAGCGGCAGGATTTCCAGCCCGTGGGCGGGCAGGTTAAGGTCGCGGATGATCTCCGGTCGCAGTAAGCTAACCACATAGGAAGCCACCGTGAACCTGAAGCCCGGATAGACCTCCTCGCTGACCGCCGCCCCGCCCAGCACGTCGCGGCGCTCCAGGACGAGCACCTTGCGCCCCGCGCGGGCCAGATAGGCAGCGGCAGTCAGGCCGTTATGCCCCCCGCCGATCACGATTGCATCGTAGCGTTGTGCCATGATGTCCTGTTCCGTATGGTGGTGTCATGTGAGTGCAGAGCCAACTGCATCCACACATGCAGTCGAAAATCGATGCGCCCTTCTGATGCTGCAAAAGGTCCCCCAACCTTGAGATGGAAGTTCTTTAAGCGCCCAGTCTGCTGTCCATTGGGTGTTGTGGATCCGCTCCAAGGGCTTCTCGCGTTGGGTCATTTTTGCCTTGGCCTATTCATTGCCGTTTGCGCGGCGGATCGAAGAACGGAGTCCTAACCACTGTCGCCGCCGCCCGCCTGCGCTGATGCTCGACCGTCACCTCCATGCTGACCCGTGTTCCCGGCCTGGCCCACTCCGTCTTGAGGTGTGCCAGGGCGATGTACTTCTTCAACAGCGGCGACCAGCACCCGCTCGATGCATAGCCCACCTGCTCCTCCTCGATGTAGATCGGGACGCTGGTGCGCCAGGCCGTGCCCGGCACGCGAGGCGGCAGGCCGAACTCGGCGTAGACCTCCTCCAGCGCGTTCCAACTGACCTCGATGCCGACGAATTGCCACTCTGGGCCACGCCGCTTCTCTTCCAGCAGTGCCTGCCGCCCCACGAAGTGACCTTTATCCAGCACCACCGTCCAGCCCAGCCCTAGCTCGTAGGGCGTGGACTTCTGCGCCTCGATCAGCGCGTGACGTGTTGAGACATAGTCAACTTCGATCAGCGGCAATCCCGCCTCGATGCGGGCGATATCGAGCGCCAGCATCCCGGCAGGGGTGATGTGGTAGGGCATACCGGCCTCGATCAGCGCGTCCCACAGGCGCTCGCCATCTGCCGCATCGACCCACACCTCATAGCCCAGGTCGCCTGTGTAGCCCGTGCGAGAGAGGGTCACTGGAATCCCAGCTAACGTGGTATGCATCAGCCGGTAGTAGCGCAGCGCCGTGAGGTCGTCACCCGTCATCCCCTGGAGGATGTCGCGGGAGGTCGGCCCCTGGATCGCCAGCGCCGCCACATCCTCGGACTGGTCAACGATCTCCACATCGAGGCCAAAGGCGCATTGGTGCAGCCAACGCAGGGTCGGATCAGCAGCGGTGAGGCGGAAGGTGGTGTCATCGAGGCGGTGCAGTGTGCCATCGTCAATAACCTTGCCGTGATCATCGCACCAGGGAGTGTAGAGCACCTGGCCAACCGCCGCCTTTGACACATCGCGCGTCACCACGCGGTTGAGTAGCCGCACTGCGTCCGGACCGCTGATCGCGTACTTGAACAGGGGCGAGACATCGATCAGCGCTGCCGAATTGCGGATCGCATAATATTCGCGCTCGATGGTCAGTTCGTAGGAGCTAGCGACGATATAACCGGCCCAGCGCCGCCAGTTCTGCGCCTGGCATAGCGGCGCGGTTCTGGAGTGGAAGGGAGTGGTTCGGAGCATGAGTCCTCAAAGCAACGGTTCAACTGTAAAGCGCAACTAACCGTCAAAGGGTGAAACCAACCTGATCGGGCTGCCCTTTTAAGGCCGAAACCCCAGCCGCTGCGAAATGCGCCCGGCGGCCTGCATCACTGCCTGTGCCATCTCCGGAATACAGCCGAGCATCAGGCGCGCCTTAGGGCCGGCGACACTGATCGCCGCGACAACCTCCGCCTGATGGTTGAACACGGGTGCGCCGACGGCAACGAAGCCAGGCTCCAGCAGCTCGTCAGCCACCGCATAGCCCTGCGCGCGGATCGCTTCCAGATCGCTGGGCGTGATATTCCGCCTGCCATCGGGCCGCGCCGCGCTCTGAGCGAGAAGATCGTCACGCTGGGAATCGGGCAGCCAGGCCAGCATCGCCAAACCCGTCGAGGTCGAATCGACGGGCCAGCGTGTCCCCACTGACTGCGAGCTACCCAACAGGTGGCTGCCCATCACCTCATCGAGAATCAACATCTCACCACCGATCAGGATTTCCAGGGTGGCGGTTTCACCCGTCAGGCGCGCCAGTGCTTCGACTTCGGCGTGCCCAGCAGCGACCAGATCAGTGGCCCGCTGCGCCCGCCCGCCGAGGGCGATGGCCTCCGGGCCGAGGCGATAGGCATCGCCTACTGTCCGCGTCACCATGCCCTCACTTTCCAGCGCCGTCAACAGCCGGAAGGCGGTGGTTTTGTTCAGATCGGCGCGGCGTGCCAGCTCGGTCAGGCTTAGCTCCGGCTGGGAGTCGGTAAACGCTTTGAGCAGGGCCAGTGCCCTCAGCACGGCTCGCGTGCCAGGATAGGGTTCAGAAGCATCAGCCATTGTGAAACCCCATTTCACCATGTGGAACAGATGGTACGACCCTAGCGCGATCCTGTCAAGCGCGGAACGGTCGGTCCTGGCACAGGGGGGCCAACGATGGAAACCCTACAAGGCTTCCGGCCAATTCTGAACCCCCCTCGCATTGACACGATACGAGCATTTGCCCTATACTGGCAAGCAGGGAGCCTGCCTGGTGACTTGTGGGAGGCAAGCTTGATGGGAGAGGCCCCCACGCGGTCCCATCCGCCGCGAGACTTGATGCCGGGTGGGCCACTTCTGACCCATCCCACTTCCTTCACGGAGGAGAAGCCTGATGCATACGAACTTCCATGGCAAACTCATCCTGTTGATAGCTATGCTCGTTGTTATGACGCTGGCACTCTCCGGCTGTCTCACCGGCACCGGCGTTGCGCCAGGTGGTGAGGAGGAGGCCAACGACCTGCTGTCCGCGATCCTGGAGCGGGGCACCCTTGTTGTCTCTACGGACCCAGCTTACCCCCCTCAATCAGAACTGGTGGAAGGGGCGCAGCGCGACCCCAACACCAAATGCTCTAGCGACCAGCAGACGGCTGCCGAGCTACGCGGCTTCGATATTGACACGGCGGTGGAGATCGGCAACCGGCTGGGCGTCGAAACGTGCTTCGTCTCCCCATCCTGGGACTTGATCACAGCAGGCAACTGGGCCGACCGTTGGGATATTAGCATCGGCTCGATGACCATCACACCCGAGCGGATGGCGAACCTGTACTTCACGCAACCCTACTACACCACCCCGGCGGCGTTTTTCGTGCATCGCGACAACACCTCTTTCTCTGGGCCTGCCGACCTATCAGGCGCGAAGATCGGTGTGTGCGGGGCCTGCACTTACGAGTTCTACCTCGACCACACCCTCGAGATCCCTGGCGTTACGATGGAATACATCGTGAACGACCCCGAGATCGCAACCTACGACACCGACACCTCGGCGCTGCAAGACCTGGCGCTGGGCGATGGCGTCCGCTTGGATGCAGTGTTGACTGCCCAGCCGACCGGGGCGGGTGTGATCGCCGATGGACTGCCGCTCAAGCAGCTTGGCGACCCGGTTTACTACGAGTACCTGGCTGGCGCAATTGACAAGCACCACAGCCGGAATCCCATCCCGCTGGTGCTGCGCCTCGACGAGATCATTCAAGAGATGCACCGCGATGGGACCCTGCTGAGACTGTCGCAGGAATACTACGGCCTGGACCTGACCTCGGCGGCAGGCGAGTTCGACGTCAGCCAACTGGGCCAGATCCCCTGATATCGCGCACGACTATGCGGCGAGGCTCTACTGCAAGCCTCGCCGCCTTATCAAGAGGTTGTCCGGGCAGCCAGGCAAAGATGGCTGTCCGGACAGCATCTGAACCTATTCCCCAGGACAGGCAACCATGGCTGTTGAAACCATGACCCAGCCCGGAGCAACGGACCAAGCTGATCCCTATCTGAGCATGGGGCAGGAGCTGTTAGCATTGGATCGCCAGCGCCGGAATATCCAGCGGCTCAAAGTATCGGGCGTGTGGGTGGCGCTGGTCATCATCCTAGCAGGGGGGCTGCTCCAACTTCGCATCGAGCCTGGCTACATCATCGAGCATGCCGGTATTGTGCTGGCAGGCGTCGAGTGGACGATTTTGGTCTCGTTAGTGTCCATCACCTTTGCGACTATCATCGCCTTGTTCGGCGCGCTGGGCCGGCTTTCCAACAACTCGATTGCCCAGGGCATATCGGGCTTCTACATCTCGGTGATTCGCGGCACGCCGCTGCTGATCCAGATCTACATTATCTACCTGGGCCTACCCCAGATCGGGCAGGCGTTTGGCCAACTTGGCATTCCACTGCTATCCAGCCTACTGACGCTCTCAGCATTCCAATCTGGCGTGCTGGCGTTGAGCATCAACTATGGGGCCTATATGACCGAAATCTTCCGGGCGGGGCTGCAATCCATCCCGCATGGGCAGCGTGAGGCTGCGCTGGCTATCGGCATGACACGCGGCCAGATGCTGCGCCGGGTGATCCTGCCGCAGGCGATCCGGGTGATCATCCCCGACATTGGTAACCAGTTCATCGCCATGCAAAAGGACTCAGCACTAGTGTCCATCATGGGATTGTGGGAGGTGACCTTCCGCGCCAGCCGCTTCGCGCGGCGTGACAGCAAGTTCATGGAGATGTTTATTCTAGCTGCAGCGATCTACTGGGTGCTGACTATCATCTCGTCCTGGCTGCAGGAGATTCTGGAACGGCGCATGAGGCATGCCTATGAACGGTGAGCCAGTCGTCCGGGTAGAGAACATGCATCTGTGGTTCGGGATGCTGCACGTGATCCGCAACGTGTCGCTGGAAGTCGCCCCACAGGAGGTTGTCGTGCTGATCGGGCGTAGCGGCGCGGGCAAAAGCACGTTGCTGCGCTGCCTGAACTTCCTGGAGCAACCATCCTCCGGCTCGATCACGATTGATGGCCTGCGGGTGGATATCCCAATGGGCCAGCAACCCGATTCAAGACGAGTGCGCGATCTCCGGCTGAAGACGGGAATGGTTTTTCAAGAGTTCAACCTCTTCCCACACATGACGGCGCTGGAGAACGTCATCGAGGGATTGGTCACGGTCAAGGGGATGTCTAGAGATGAGGCCATTCCCATTGGAGAGATCAACCTGGCGCGCGTCGGTCTTTCGGATAAGCGCGACGAGCACCCGATCCGGCTATCGGGTGGCCAGAAGCAGCGCGTCGCCATTGCACGCGCACTGGCGATGGAACCCAAGGTCATGCTATTCGATGAGCCGACCTCAGCGCTCGATCCCGAGCTGATCGGCGAGGTGCTGAGCGTGATGAAGCAGCTTGCCTACGAAGGCATGACGATGATCGTCGTCTCGCATGAGATGTCCTTCACCCGCGAGGTGGCTGACCGGGTGATTTACATGGACCAAGGAGAGTTTATCGAAGAGGGGCCACCGGATAAGATTTTTGGCGAGGCCAGCGATCCCCGGACAAGGCAGTTCCTCGAGCGCGTTTTTTAGGAAGCATATCTGCCAAGCGCAAGCGTGATTCCGGCCTTTGCCCGTGGCGGGCTTCCAGCGTCCCTGGAAGCCCGGTTGCGTTATAGGCACCCAGGCCATGCGCGGAGGGATGGGGGGCGATAGGTGGTAGACAGAAGAGGCAGGGCCTGCTAGAATTGGCAGCGCTGTGCGGCCAGCCGACTCAGGATGTGAGATTCCGAGCTGGCAGAGACCATATCTGGCAGAGGACCCCCGGTTTACCATGGCACGTGCATTGATTACGGGCGGCGCGGGCTTCATCGGAAGCCACCTATCTGAGGCGCTGCTAAAGCTGGGCCATCGGGTGACAGTGATTGACGATCTCTCCACAGGCCGTTTCGAGAACATCGAGCAATTAACCCATCATCCGAATTTCGGTTTCGCTATCGAGACGATCAACAATACCACTGTGATGGATCGATTGGTCAGCGAGTGCGACATCATCTACCATCTGGCGGCGGCAGTGGGCGTTGATTTGATTGTCAGCCGCCCGATCCATGTAATCGAAACCAATGTGCGTGGCACAGACATCGTGCTACAGACGGCCCGCCGCTATCGCAAGAAAGTGTTGATAGCTTCTACCTCCGAGATTTACGGAAAATCGAATCACGCCCCCTTTGCCGAAGACGATGACCGGCTGCTGGGCCCCACCACGAAGAGCCGCTGGAGCTATTCCAGCAGCAAGGCCCTGGATGAGTTCCTGGCACTGGCTTACCACAAGGAAGCGGGCCTGCCGGTGGTCATCTGCCGGTTGTTTAACACGGTCGGGCCGCGCCAGCGTGGCCGCTATGGAATGGTCGTTCCCCGCTTTGTGCAATGGGCGCTGGCCGGGGAGCCGATCCAGGTATACGGGGACGGGCAGCAGACGCGCTGTTTTGCTAACGTCAGCGATGTGGTGACCGCCATTATTCAGCTTGCCGAATGTGATCAAGCTAATGGCGAGGTCTTCAACATCGGCACGCAGGAGGAGATCACCATCCTCGACCTGGCGCACAAGGTCAAAGAGCGGACCGCCAGCAGCTCGGAGATTGTGCTGGTACCCTACAGCCAGGCCTATGAGGCCGGTTTCGAGGATATGCAGCGCCGCGTGCCCGATATCGGCAAGATCAAGCGGGTTATCGGCTGGGAGCCGAAGAAAAACCTCGATCAGACCCTTGACGAGATCATTGCCTTCTTCCGCGCTCGGCGGGACCAGGATCGGTAGCGGCCTCACAACCTACCCGCGCTGCCCACGAGGTTCATCATGCCTAAAGCCACTTTGTTAGACAAGATCGAACGCCGCGAGGCCGTGATCAGTGTGATCGGCCTGGGCTACGTTGGCCTGCCCCTCGCGGTGGAATTCGCCAAGGAAGGCTACTGCGTGATCGGAATCGATGTGGATGCTGAAAAGGTCCGCCTGCTCAATGCTGGCATCAGCTACATTCCCGATATCCCAACCGAGGACGTGGCGGGTCTGGTGCACAAGGGCCTGCTGAAAGCGACGACCGATTACAGCGTCCTGAAGGACGTGGATGCCATCAGTATTTGCGTCCCAACACCGCTGCGCAAGACGAAAGACCCGGACGTGAGCTACATCATCGCGGCGGCGGAACAGATCGCCCGCTACAGCCACCCCGGCCTGCTGATCGTCCTGGAAAGCACGACCTACCCCGGTACAACGGATGAGCTGATCATCCCCCGCCTGGTCAGTAACGGTTTCAAAGTGGGCGAGGATGTGTTCATCTGCTTCTCACCAGAGCGCATCGACCCTGGCAACAAGACTTACGGCGTGCGCAACACACCCAAGATTATGGGCGGCTCGACACCCGCCTGTCTGGAAGTGGCAATGGCGCTGTACAGCAAGGCGATTGACCGCGTTGTGCCCGTCTCCTCGACACGTGCTGCCGAGATGGTCAAGTTGCTGGAAAACACCTTTCGCTCGGTCAACATCGGCCTGGTGAATGAGATGGCCGTGATGTGCGCCAAGCTGGGCGTGAGTGTGTGGGAGGTCATCGAGGCAGCCAGCACCAAACCGTTCGGTTTTATGACCTTTTACCCCGGCCCTGGCCTGGGGGGACACTGCATTCCCATTGACCCACTGTATTTGAGTTGGAAGCTCAAGACTCTGAATTACAACGCCCGCTTCATCGAGCTGGCCTCCGAAGTCAACAGCCAGATGCCGCTCTACGTGGTCAGTAAGGTGATGGATGCGCTCAACGAGGTACGCAAGCCGGTGAACGGCTCGAGGATTCTGGTGTTGGGCGCAGCCTACAAGCGCGACATTAACGATCTGCGCGAAAGCCCGGCCCTCGACGTGATCCGGCTGCTCCAAGAACGCGGCGCAGAGGTCAGCTACCACGATCCCTATGTACCGGACCTGCGCCACGAGGGCGTGGATATGCAGTCCATCGAGCTGACCGCCGAGGTGCTGAGGACGGCTGACTGCGTGGTGATCGTCACCGATCACACAACCTACGACTGGGGATGGATCGCCCGGGAGGCGCCGATCATCGTAGACACACGCAACGCACTCAAGGGAGTCTCTGCTCCCAAGGCTAGGGTGGTGCTGCTATAGCCGCCAGGGAGGGGCCGGAGTTTCCTCATGCGGTTGTGCGTGATCAGCGGGACTTTTCACCCGGAGCCGGGCGGCCCACCAACCTACCTGTACCATCTGCTGCCCGCGCTGGTAGAGCGCGGGCACGCTGTATCTGTCATCACCTACGGGGAACCTACCCCCCCCAGCGAGACCTTGTACCCATACCCGGTAACACGCCTAACGCGCCGTACCCCCATCCCCCTTCGACTGTGGGCCTTCACCCGTGAGGTTGTGAAACAGGGGCGCAGCGCCCATGTTCTGTTCGCCAGTGATTATGGGTTGCCCGCTGCGTTGGCAAGTATGTGGTTACGCAAGCCCCTGGTGCTGAAGATCGTGGCCGACTTCGCCTGGGAGTTTGCCTCACGGCATAGCTGGACGGATTTGCCCGTAGCCGACTTCCAGGCAGCCAGGCACTCTCTCCGCGTGCGCCTGCTGCGATCCGTGCAGCGATGGTACGCTCGCCGCGCTGACACGATCCTCGTGCCGAGCCAGCATGTCGGGCGGCTGGTGCGCGGTTGGGGCGTGCCCGATGGGAAGGTGCGCGTCATCTACAACGCCCTCCCCTCCCAACTGAGTAACATTCCAGAACGGGGGGAAGCCCGCCGCCAGCTCGGCTGGCCCGAGGACGCCTTCACGCTGGTCACCGTCGGGCGGCTGGCGGAGGTCAAGCGCGTCGATCTTCAGGTAGAGGCAGTGGCCCGACTCGACGGGGTGCGACTCGTGATCGTCGGTGATGGCCCGGAACGCGAGCCGCTGGAACGGCTGGCGAGTCAGCCTGACGTGAGCGAGCGTGTGACCTTCACCGGGGCACTGCCGCACGATCAGGCGCTCCTCGCCATCCGCGCCGCCGACGTGCTGGTGCTATCCAGCCACACCGAGGGGCTATCCCACGTGCTGATCGAGGCGATGCAGCTTGGCACACCCTGCGTGGCGACGAACGTGGGCGGCAACCCGGAGGTGATCACAGATGGCGTGGATGGGCTGCTCGTCCCCCCTCGTGATGCCGATGCGCTGGCGGCAACGATCCGCGATCTGAGGGATCATCCGGCGCGGCGGCGGGCGCTGGCCGAGGCTGCGCTCAAGAGCGTCGAACGATTCTCGTGGGAGGCACTGGTCGACCAGACCGAGGCGGTTTTGCGGGAGACGGCGCGTGGCTGAGTCCCTGCCGCCGCCCAGCTCGCTTCACGTACTGATGATCGCGCTGGGCGACGAGGTGCTCACTGGCTGGGGCGATACGCGCGAGCGCCACCTCGACTACGCCGCGCGGATCGGACATCTGCACATGGTGGTCTACTCGCCACGCAGCCGGAACCTCGTCGAGACGGCTCTGAGCGACCGTCTCACCGTCTACCCGACGCGCTCGGTGGCGCGGGCCAGCTTCCTGTGGGATGCGTACCGCATCGGCGCGAGCATCTGCCGGGCGGGGCGGGTCGACGCGATCACCACGCAAGACCCGTTCACCACCGGGCTGGTGGGGGTGTGGCTCAGGTGGCGCCTCGGCATCCCGCTCGACGTGCAGAACCACAGCGACTTCTTCGACAACCCGCATTGGATCGCCGAGCGCCCATTACGCTACGGGCTGTTCAACCGCCTGGGCAAGTGGGTGATCCGCCACGCGGATACGCATCGTGTTCTGAATCAGATCGAGAAGCAGAAGTACGTGGCGATGGGCATCTGCCCAGAGCGCGTGGCGGTGCTCTCGACGCCGGTGCGGCTGGGCCGCTTCGAGCCACAAGGGCCGCCGGGGGAGGGACAAGCGCTGCGGGCACGGCTGGGCATTCCGCCCGGCGCGCCGGTGCTGTTGTGGGTCGGCAAGCCGGGGCCAGTGAAGCGGGTGCCACTACTGATCGAGGCGTTCGCGCGGGTGCGTCCGAACCATATGGGCGCCCACCTGCTGCTGGTTGGGGACTTCAGCC
>DAOTYF010000051.1:0-4777 GCA_034434995.1 Anaerolineae bacterium | reverse complement strand
GGCTGGGCTGGGGCCGCCCGGTGTATCTTCGCCTCGACCGGATGCGCGTCCCGGCGGCGCTGGGCGGGGTGCTAGTGGCGCTAGCCGGGCCGTTGACCTATGCCGCGCTGACCGGCATCGGCGCAGCGGGGCTGAGGCTGCTGGATGCGCCGCCGTCTCTGGCGTGGGCCACGTGGCCCACGCTCGCCCAGGTGCTGACGCTGCTGGCGCGGATCAACCTGGGGCTGGCGCTGTTTCACCTGCTGCCGCTGTTCCCGCTGGATGGCTACTTTGTGATCCACCACCTGCTGCCGCTCAAGGCAATGGCCCGCTGGGAGGCGTTGGCGGGCCGCACGACGCTGGTGCTAGGCGTGGGTGTGGTTCTGCTGCTGCTGGTGCCGATCCCGGCCTGGTCGGCGTGGATCGCACCATCCGCGCAGCGCCTCACGGCAGCCCTGCTGGGGTGGTAAGGGCGGCTGTTGCGTGGCGGCACGGCCAACCTTCCATCGCTTGCTGATCACGCTGGAACCTGATAAGGAGTACATCCGTGTTTGACCTGACCCCCGCAAGCATCATCTCGCGCTTTGTGGTCTTTCTGGTGGCGATGGCCGTCCACGAGTACGCGCACGCCTACGCCGCCTACACCCAGGGCGATACCACCGCCCATGACATGGGCCGCATGACGCTCGACCCGCGCGCCAACATCTACTGGCCAGGCTTCCTATTCGGGCTGCTGTTCGGATTTGCCGTGCTGGGCAGCGCCCCCGTCAACCAGTACCGGATGCGCAACCCCCGCTGGGGGATGTTCATCGCCGTGCTGGCCGGGCCGGTCTCCAACCTGCTGGTGGCGGCGGTCTTCGCTGTGCCCTTTCGCCTAGGCCTGATCCCCCCCTCGTTCGGAGGCAGCGTCGGCGGGCTGGCTCCCACGCCGGAGCGTGTGCTGACCGACATGGTGTTCCTCAACCTGCTGCTATTTGTGTTCAACATCCTGCCGCTGGCCCCGCTGGACGGCTGGACGGTGACGCTGGCGGCCCTGCCCACCCGCGCCGCGATCTGGTGGCAGCGCCACCAACAGCACAGCACCTACATCCTGTTCGGGCTGATCATCCTATCGTTCCTGAGCGGCTATCTGGCGCGCATCAGCCCGGTGCTGGGGCTGGTCAACATCCTGAACTGGCTGATCGGCGTGCCAGTGCGCGGCCTGTTCCGCCTGCTGACGGGGTATTAGTCGGTGGCTTTGGCCAAACGGGTCGCCGGGCGGATCGGGCAGGGGCTGCGGGCGCTGCTGGCCTTTGCCATCCCGCTGGACAAGGGGCCTGCGCAAGAGGTTCTCTCGCCGGAGCTGTTCCGGCTGTTTGCGCGGATGCGCCGCAGTGAGCAGCACCACGCCCTGCGCGTGATGCGGCGGCTGATCGCGGCAGGGCACACCCAGCCCGACCTGCTTATCGCGGCGCTGCTGCACGACTGCGGCAAGGCGCGCCACCCACTAGGGCTGGCGGGGCGCACCCTGGTGGTGCTGACGCGGGCCATGCTGCCCCGCCGGGCGGCGCGTTGGGGCGGCGGCGAGCCGCGCGGCCTGCGCCGCCCGTTTGTGATCGCCTACCAGCACCCTGCCTGGTCGGCGGAGGACATGGCGGCGGCGGGCGCATCGCCGCTGGCGGCGGCTCTGGCGCGACGCCACCAGGAGCCGTACATCAAGACGCCGCGCAACGAGGAGGAGCGCCTGCTAGCCCTGCTCCAGTGGGCGGATAACCTGCACTGAGGAGGCAGCCATGCCCCGCTTCATCGACCTCAGCCACACTTTCGAGGACGGGATGCCCGGCTTCCGGCTCCAGGCCGAAGACGGCACGATCACGCAGTTCAGCGCCCGCATCCGACCGTTCATCACCCATGAGCAGTCGCGGCCTCGCTACCAGGGCCTCGCCGAGTTTGAGATCACCGAGCTGAGCTTCCAGACCTCCATCGGCACGTATCTGGATTCGCCCTACCACCGCTGGCGCGACCGGCGCGACATCGCCGCCCTGGAGCTGGATGAGGTGATCCTGCCCGGCGTGGTCATCGACGCACGGGGGCGGGGGGAGTTCGAGGCGGTTGGCGTTGAGATCATCTCGGCGAAGATCGAACTGGCGGGCAAGGCGGTGCTGGTCAACTTTGGCTGGGACCGGCACTGGGGCAGCGAGGCGTACTATCGCTACCCCTTTCTATCGCGCGAGGCCATCGAGCATCTGGCTGAGGCTGGCGCACGGCTGGTGGGAGTGGATACCATCAATATCGATGACTCGCGCGACCCGGCCCGCCCCGCGCACTCGATCTTACTGGCGCGCGACGTGCTGATCGTCGAGAATCTGGCGAATCTCGACGCGCTGTACGGGGACGATTTCCGGTTCTTCGCCGTTCCGATCAAAGCCAAAGGAGCCGCCGCGATGCCTGTGCGGGCGTTTGCGGAGCTGGATTGACCCTCCCCCCCGCTCCGTGCCGGAGCAGAGGGCAGGGGGACGAGATGAGAGATTAACGGCATGTTCGACGACACCCAACCCAACCCACGCCGCGAACGTGACCTCGCCGAGCGCCACCGTCGGACGGCCTCCCGGAGGCGGCCCGCCCGCGCCGAGCCGCCCATCGACCCGGCCTACCCCGAGGAGTACCCCGGCGGGGTGCGCCGCGCCCGCTTGGCGCGCATCCGCAGACCGCCCCGTCGGGGCGCGATCCTGGGCCGCTACACCCCCCGTGCCATCCTGATCGGGGTGCTGGCCGGAGCGACCATCTTTGCCCTGCTGGGCGCGATGACCGTCGTGGGGGCCTACGGGTACTTTCAGGTGTTCGAGCTGATCTTGCCGGGGGTGACCGTCGGCGACGTGGCGCTGGGGGCCATGTCGCGCCCCGACGCAACCCGCGCGCTGGCCGAGGCATGGGGTCAGGGGCGGGGCATCATCCTATCGGATGGAACCCAGAACTGGTACGCCTCCTCGGCGGATTTCGGCATGACGCTCGACCCCGCCGCCACCGCTCAGCGCGCCTACGACGTGGGCCACGGCGGGCCGATCCTCGCCGAGTTCGTAACGCTATTCGAGAGCGCGCTGCGGGGGACGGCGGTCGCGCCGGTGGTGGCCTTCGACGAGGCAGCAGCGCGGGCGGGGTTGGAGGCGTGGGCACCGGTGTTGTACACGCCACCCCAGGACGCCTCACTGCGGATCGAGGGGGGGCAGGTGATCGCCGTGCCGGGCGAGCCGGGCCGTTCGCTCGATGTGGAGGCCACGCTGCGGGTGCTGGCTGCCGATCCGAGCATCGCCATCATGGATGGTTACCTGCCGCTGGTGCTGATCCCCGTCGCGCCGCGCATCGCCGACGCCTCGGCAGCGGTGGCCGAGGCCCAGCCCCTCCTCGACGCGCCGCTGGCGATCACGGCCTACGACCCGGTCAACGATCAACGCCTGGAATGGACGGCAACCCCGGAGACGATCGCGGCCTGGCTGACCGTCCAGGCAGGCGAGGATGGCTCCTCGCACGTGGTGGTCGACCCGGCGCGGCTGGGCAGTTACCTCGATACGCTCAACGCTTCGCTGGGCGAAGGGCGATTCCTCGACGTGGAGTCGGCCAGCGCCGAGCTTCAGGCCGCGCTGGCCGAGAACCGCACCGCCGCGCTGATCGTCCGCCACCCCCCCACCACCTACACCGTGCAGCCCGGCGATACCCTGACCCGCATCTCGTGGGCGGTCGGCATTCCATACTGGCGCATCTTGGATGCCAACCCCGACCTGGAACCAAACGCCATCTCGCCGGGGCAGACGCTCGCCATCCCGTCCAAGGACGACCTGCTGCCGCTGCCTGTGATCCCCCACAAGCGCATCCGGGTGGACATCAGCGACCAGCACCTGTGGGCCTACCAGGACGGGCAGGAGCTGTACAGCTTCGTGATCAGCACCGGCATCGACCGCTCGCCGACGCAGCCGGGGGTCTTCCAGGTGCTCTCCCACGAGCCATCCGCCTACGCTTCGCTGTGGGACCTGACCATGCCGCACTTCCTGGCGATTTACGAGTCGTGGCCGGGCTTCTACAACGGCTTCCACGGCCTGCCGACGCTCTCCAACGGCACGATCCTGTGGCGCGAGATTCTGGGGCGGCCCGCCTCCTACGGCTGCATCATCCTCGACCTGGACGATGGGGAGACGCTGTACAATTGGGCCGAGGATGGGGTGGTGGTGGAGATCGTGGAGTGAGCCTATAATCCTAGCTTGCCCCAAGATGGGATGAGTGAGCGCAGGATGGACGCGATACGCATTCATACGACGGTTGAGAAGGATGGCGAACTCTCGCTAGTGAATCTGCCCGTGAAGGAGGGCCAGCAGGTCGAGGTCATCTTACTGGTCGGGTCGGGCACGCCGACCCTGACTGCCCGCCAGCTTGCTGAGTCGGAACTGGTGGGGCTGTGGGCGGATCGGGCGGACATCGGCAACAACGCCGAGTTCGCGCGCCAGCTCCGCGAGCAGGCACAGCGACGCCAGAGGTAGAGCGTGCCGCTCCTCGACACCGATGTGATGGTCGATGTGCTACGTAGTTATCCACCTGCGGACGATGGGGAGGCGTTATATAACTGGGCCGAGGATGGGGTGGTGGTCGAGATCGTGGAGTAGGGGCGGCTATTCGTCTGGCGTGGGCGCGGCGAAACCGCGCCCTTCTGATTCCCGGCGCGGGCGCCCTGCGACGAGGGGTGCACTTCAAGTGGGGGGATCAGGCGGCTGGTTCTTTGCTGGCTGAGGCCTGACAGGGGGCGGAGTGCGCGGTCAGATGGAGGGGTGGG
>DAOTYF010000050.1:0-9187 GCA_034434995.1 Anaerolineae bacterium | reverse complement strand
GGTTCCTACGTCGAGCACACGGGGGGACTCGCCGGGCCGCCAGATCGAGACCGTGCCAACCCCGGCGACTTCCCATCCGTCAGGGCAGGCGACCAGCGCGGCCTGGTCGCCCATGCCGATGAGCCGTGATCCGGACGGGCAGTGAGCCACAATTCGCTCGATGATGATCGGCTGAAGCCAATTAAAATAGGGCAGGATCACCGTTCCCGGCAACAGGTTGAGTCCGGGAAGCGGTTCGAACTCCAGCGCGTCGAGCGCGGCAGGGTACGGTCTGGTGGGCGCGAAAGCCATTTCTCCCAGTGCGACAGCGCCGCCTCCTGCTGCCACCAGAACAAGGCCAGTACGGAGACCGGATCGGAGCGATTCCCACAGAGCTGTGCCGGGCAATTGCTGGCACAGAACGTGCGGATTGCCGGATAGGTACACCCAATCCACGGGGGGGAGTGGCGTGGAAGCCATCGCTGCCGGGTCAACCACCTCCGGTGCGAAGCCCAGCCCGCCCAGCGTTGAAGCGATCAAGCTGGCGCGGCGCTGCCGCGATCCTGGGGGATCGTTCGGTGTGCCCAGATGCAGCACAAGCGCGCGGCGGGGCTGGGCCTGCGCCAGCAGCCAGCCGCGCCACAGGGAGGTCGCTTCGGCGCGTAGACCTTCACCGCCGAGCAGAGCCAGGCTCAGCCGGGGGGAATCAGGGGTTGCCATACTGGGCGCGATTATAGCGCCGGGCTGGGGATGCGGGTAACAACGCTCAGGGGGCGATAGTCCCACTGACCAGCATCTGCCCATCGGCAACCGCGACCTGGGTCAGGGAGATGTCAGATGGCGATGCCTGAATGGGGGCGTTGATGGCCTGCTCCAATTCAGCCGCGAGACCCTCCAACAACGAGGGGTCAACCTCAATTGGGCCAAATTCAGCG
The DNA here is from genome assembly GCA_034434995.1 of Anaerolineae bacterium. GTDB lineage: Bacteria > Chloroflexota > Anaerolineae > Aggregatilineales > UBA3940 > DAOTYF01. The sequence goes on along the minus strand of DAOTYF010000050.1, from coordinate 8,273 downwards.
GAGTTGATCTGGATATCCACCAGTCCAGCGGGGCTGATCACGGGCGTGGCGACGATCAGGCCCGCAGCCTGGGTGACCTCGAGCCGAAGCTGGGCATAGAGATAGATCTGCCCATCCTGAAGGACCACCTGGGGGTTCTGGATGGGGAGCGGCTCGGCGGCCTCGGCTTCGTAGCGGCGAATGCCCTCATCCAGGGCGGAGGTCAGCTCTGCCTCGGTGAAGGTCACACTGAACGGGCCGCTGAGAGTGGAAAGTTCCAGACTGCGCCACTTGTCGTTGAACGATTGCAGCGCGTCAGGGGAGGGTTGGGGAGCCTCGTCGGGCGGCTGCGGGCCACCCAGCCGTGCCCCCGGCAGATTGCAGGCTATCGCCGCCAGCGATAGCAGGGCTATTACAAGATAGACAATACGGCGAAGTGGCTTCATGAAGTCTCCTGAGGCGCGGATTATAGCGTGCCCTAGCTAGCCGACAAATGGCGCTGGTGGGGTTTTTCTGGCGCGCCGGGTGTGCGCAAATGCCAAGAGGCGCTAAACTTATGGGCGGACTGCTGATGTTGATTGGACAAACCTAAGTGGCTAAAGAACGACTACAGAAGATCATGGCGCGGGCGGGGATTGCCTCGCGGCGCGCCTGCGAGGCGATCATTGCCCAGGGGCGTGTAAGGGTCAATGGCGAGGTGGCAACCCTCGGCCAGAGCGCCGACGCCGATGTGGACGATATTCGCCTGGATGGGGAGCCACTGCGGATACCGGATACCTTTGACTACTATATACTGAACAAGCCCAAAGGCGTGATCTCGGACGAGGATGTGGGCGGATCGCACCCCCGCGCTCGTGACCTGATTCCGGCAGCCGGGCATCTGTACCCGGTTGGGCGGCTCGATCTGGACAGCGAGGGGCTGATGTTGTTTACCAACGATGGGGAGCTGGCGCACCGGCTGACCCACCCTCGCTACGCGCACCCCAAGACTTACCGCGTTCTACTGGAGGGGTCACCCTCCGAAGAGACGCTGGATGCATGGCGACGTGGGCTGGTGATCGAGGGCAGACGAACTCAGCCTGCTGAGGTGGAGAAGATCATCAAGACACGGCGTGGGACGCTGGTGGAAGTGAAGCTGTGGGAGGGGCGCAAGCGGCAGATTCGGAAGGTGGCGGCTGCGCTTGGACACCCGGCGCTGGAACTCGTGCGGGTTGGGCTGGGGCCGCTGGAACTGGGCGATCTGCCAACTGGCGCGTGGCGACGACTGACGGATAAGGAGGTTATGGCTCTGCGTGCGATTCGGCATATGCGCCGCCGTAGCCCGTATAGTGTGCCTGTACCGTCCCGAGATCGACGCTCCGGGCAGCGCCCCGAGCGTCAAGGGCGTAGCGGGCCGCGAGAGCGGTGGGGGAAAGCCGGTCGTGACTTGGGGGACTCGGATCGCCCGCGGCGACCCCGGCGATCCGGCGAGGGCGAGGAACGGGAGCGGTCACGCCCATTCCCCCGACCGGGTGAGCAGGACCAGAGACGCCCGCTGCGTCCCCGTCCGGGGGCGGGGCGGGGCGCACCAACTGGGCGTGTAGGTGGCGGCGAGCGGCGAGGAGAGGACCGGCCCGGCCTGCGACGCCCTGGCGACCGAGATCAGCGTGACCGGGGGCGACCTAGCCAGCCTCCGCGAGCCGGCGGCGCAGATCGGCCCCGGCGACCTGGAGGGGCAGGTCGATCTCAACAGCCGGGCGGGCCTCCGCGCTCCGGCGGCGCGGGGCGGGGATCACGCCCGCGCCCGGCCCGACCGGCTGAACCGAGAAGGCCCATCCGGCCTGTGGCTCCCAAGAAACCCTCGCGCGGCAGGGGAGGTAAGCGGTGAGCCGCCCCTCCATCATTGCGATTGATGGCCCCGCCGCGTCGGGCAAGACAACCCTGGGACAGCAGCTTGCTGACGCGCTGGGTTACCTCTATATTGATACGGGGATGATGTATCGCGCCGTGACGCTGGCGGTTCTGGAGCGTGGCGTTGGGATCGACGATGAGGCAGCGGTCACCGATCTGGCGGGGTCGCTGGTGATCGACGTGCGGCGGTCAGAACCGGGTGCGCGGTATCCCAGCACGGTGTATCTGAACGGTGTCGATGTAACGGACAGGCTTCGCAGTAGGAAGGTGGAGGCAAACGTGTCGGCTGTTTCGGCCATTCTGGGGGTGCGGGCTGCCATGACGGTACAGCAGCGGCGGATCGGCGAACAAGGCCGGGTGGTGATGGTGGGGCGGGACATCGGCACGGTGGTGTTCCCGGATGCCGATCTGAAGCTGTATCTGGATGCTGCCGTCACGGAGCGGGCGAGGCGGCGCTGGCATGACTATCAGGATGATGGGAATGAGGGCACCTACGAGCATGTGCTCGACGCGATGCGAAAGCGTGACGCCTACGACAGCCAGCGGCAACATGCTCCGCTACGCGCTGCTCAGGACGCGGTGATTGTTGACACCACCAATCGCACGCCTGAGGAAGTGCTGAAACACGTGCTGGCGCTGGTTGAAGCGAACAGTGAGGGGGAGTCGCCTAGCGAGGTCGATCCTTCCCCCCAGGAGGAAGCCAATGCTTAGCGTGTTTGGCGGGCCGATCCTGAGCCAGAGGCTGTATCGCTGGCGGCGGCAACTCTTCCGGTTCGGCATCTGGAACCTGGCCTACCGCTTCTGGTTTAAGCTGCATGTGGATGGCTGGGAGAACATCCCCGCGGATGGGCCGGTGGTGATGATGGGTAACCACATGTCGGCCATCGATCCGGGGGTGATGATTTCCTTCTACCCCGATCGGGACATCGTGCCGCTGGCAAAGATCGAGTCATTCGAGACACCGCTGATGCGCTACTTTGTCCGGCACTGGGGGGCGATCCCTGTCAACCGGGGTGAAGCGGATTTGAAGGCGCTCAAGTCGGCCCTGGAACACATCCAGAATGGTTATATTGTGATGCTGTATGCGGAGGGGACGCGCAGCAAGACGGGGCTGATCCAGGGGCAGGAGGGGAGCGCCTACATCGCCCTCAAGACGGATGCGGTCATCGTGCCGGTGGCGATCTGGGGTACACGGGACTTCCCATTGGCATGGACAAAAGAATTCCGCCGCCCGCACATCTATATTCGCTTTGGGCGGCCCTTCAAGTTCCGGCATGAGGGGAGCAAACTGCCCCGCGAGAAGTTCCGTGCCATGACAGATGAGGCTATGTACCGTATCGCTGAGCTATTGCCGCCGCAGTGGCGGGGGGTGTATAGTGACCTCTCGCAGGCGACCACGCAGCACCTGGATTTCGACATCACGTGGCGGCCTGTCATGCGTCACCTGCCGCTGCGAGTGCTTGATGCGGAGATGGCGAGGCCCTCACCGCCTGACCCTCTCGCTATCATGGGGTAGGGTGGAGAAGGACTTTCTCCGGCACATCTACGAAAATAGCTGACCTGACAGGAAAAAGGCACACCAGGGGCACAGCGCTGCTGTGCCCCTGCGAGTTGCTTTCGGGGATGGACGGTGGGTATGGCGTTGCGGAAGGCGGAGAAGCGGCCCACTTACGGCGGGCTGGTGGTGCGCGTCGAGGCGGGAAGCCTGGGGGAACAGCTCGGTGTGCAGCCCGGGGATGTGCTGATGGCAGTCAATGGCGAGACGGTCGAGGACGTGATCGACGTACAGTATTACGCTGCCGAGTATCACGTTGAGCTGGCCGTGAGGCGGGGGGAGGAAACGCTGACGCTGCGCGGCGACCGGCGAGCGATGCAGCCGCTGGGGCTGGAGTTCGAGCACCCCACGTTCGATATTGACATCCGGCGCTGCAACAACCTATGCGAGTTTTGCTTCGTGCTCCAGATGGCTCCACGCTTCCGGCGGACGCTATACATCAAAGATGATGACTACCGCTACTCGTTCCTGTTCGGACACTTCGTCACGCTGACCAACCTCAGCGAGCGCGATGAGTGGCGGATCGTCACCCAGCACCTCAGCCCGCTGTATGTCTCGGTGCATGTCACCGACCACGAGCGGCGCAAGAAGTACCTGCGGAATGCCAATGCCCCCGACATCCTGGCGCAACTTGCCTGGCTGACCAGCGAAGGGATCGAAGTTCACACGCAGATCGTGGTAACACCAGAAGTCAACGATGGAACGGTGCTTGAACAATCGGTGCGCGACCTGGCGGCGCTGTACCCCGGCGTGAGGTCGGTGAGCGTGGTTCCGGTAGGTCTGACCAAGCATCACCGGTATGGGATGCGGACGAACACCCGCGAGGAGGCGGATCGGGTGCTTGACGCCTGCCACGCCTGGCAGTCGGAATACCGGGCGCGGTTTGGGATCAACTTCGTGTATCCGACTGACGAGTGGTATCTGGTGACGGAGCGGCCCATCCCGCCACTGGCTGCCTACGATGGCTATGATCTCACCGAGAATGGGCTGGGGCAGGTGCGGCGCTTCGTGGACGACTGGGCGGAGGCACAAGCGGAGCTGATCGAGATGCCGTTGCTGAAGCGGCTGACGCTGGTCACGGGGGCGCTGTTCGCACCGACGCTGGCCCGGCACGCAGGGGAGTTCAGCGAGAGGAGCGGTGTGCGGGCGGAGGTTGTATCGATCACGAACACCGTGCTGGGCGAGACGATCACGGTGGCGGGGCTGATGATGGGCCGGGACGTGATCGCCCAGATCGGTGGGCGCGATCGGGGGGATGCGGTGGCGCTGCCGCGCGTGATGTTTGACCACCCGGACGGGATCGCGCTGGACGATACCTCACCAGGGGACATTGCGAAGGCGCTCGGCAGGCCAGTCGCGCTGGTGGATATGATGGGGGACCTGATAGACCTGATCTACGGGCGGCCTGCGCTGTACTTTCTGCCGACCGGGGAGCGGATCATCGCCACCAGCGCCATTCAGAAGGACGGTGGCTGGGCGGTAGAGAAGTACCTGTGACCACCGTCGTTGTCTTTCCAGCCGGCAGCAGATCAAACGTCTGGCGCAGCCAGGCAGCGGCGGCTATACTTGGGAATAGTGGCAAGAGCACATGCACATGGAGGAATACCTATTGACTGACTAGTGCGTACAAGGGGCAAGCCAGCGCATGGGCCTGGGCGATCTGACGGTCGCCTGAGGCTGACGAGGAGGCGGTTTCCTGCCGCGAGGCAGGTACTAACGGCGAAGACCTGGAAGAGGTCGTCGCAGGAAAATCGACAGATCAGCGGATGCCGCCAGGACATGCCACTGTCCTCAGCTTTTCCCCACTCAATTGAAGTTGGGCTGGCACGGCGAAAGACGCGGGGTAACTCGCGGGACAAGCCGGGCCAGCCGTGGCATGGATTTCCACTCAGTTCCTGATCACAACTGAGGCTGCCAGCCTGCCGGGCGCAGGGTGGATGCGCGCCCCCCGTAGGCGGGGCGGGTCTCATTATCTTCGGAGGTTTAAGACCATGTGTGGAATCGTGGGCTATGTCGGGCCGCGCGATGCGACCCCAGTCATTCTGGAAGGGCTGAAGCGGCTGGAATATCGAGGGTACGACTCGGCGGGGCTGGCCGTGCTGACGGACGGCCACATCGAAATCCGGCGCGACGCAGGCAAACTGGAACGGCTGGCGGCCCTGGTAGCCGAACAGCCGGTCAGCGGCCATCTGGGAATTGGGCATACGCGCTGGGCCACGCACGGCAAGCCCAGCGCGCGCAATGCCCATCCCCATCTAGGCATGACAGGCGATGTGGTGGTGGTGCACAACGGGATCGTCGAGAATTTCCTGGAACTACGCGAGGAACTTCAGGCCGAGGGAGCGGAGTTTAAGAGCGATACCGACACCGAGACTATTGTCCACCTGATCGAGCGATATATCGCCATCGGGATGACGTTTGAGGAGGCGGCACGGGAGACGTTCAGGTTGCTCAGGGGGGCGCAAGCGGTGGTGGCCTTTAGCCGCCAGGAACCGGGCACGCTGATCGCGTGCCGCATCGGGAACGCGGGCGGCGTGGCGCTGGGCATCGGCGAGGGGGAGATGTTCGTTGCGTCAGACATCCCGGCGATCCTGGAGTACACGCGCAAGATGGTGTTCTTGGAAAGTCGCCAGATGGCGATTGTGAGGGCAGAAGGGTTCACAGTCAAGACGCTGGCGGGTGAGGCGGTGCATCACGAGCCGCACATGTTGCCCTGGGACCCGGTCAGCGCGGTGAAGGGCGAATACAAACACTTCATGCAGAAGGAGATCTTTGAGCAGCCGCGCGCCATTACCGATACGCTACGGGGGCGGGTAGATTTTGAGCGCAGGCGTGTTGAGCTGCCCGAACTCAACCTGACCCCGGAGATCGCCCGGCGGTTGAGCAAGATCGTCACGGTGGCCTGTGGCACGTCGTACTACTCAGCGCTGGTGGGCAAATTCCTGATCGAGCACATTGCCCGCGTGCCCGTCGAGGCGGCAATTGGCTCGGAGTTTCGCTACGCCGACCCGATTATCGACGACACGATGGCTGTGCTGGCGATCACCCAGTCAGGCGAGACAGTCGATACGCTGGCGGCCATGGAGGAAGGCCGGGAGAAGGGTGCGCTGCTGTGGAGCATCGTCAATGCCGTCGGCAGCCAGGCCATGCGGATCGCCGACGGATGTATCGCCATGCAGTGTGGGCCGGAGATCGGCGTTGCCAGCACCAAGGCGTTCACCGTCTCGATAGTGGATCAATACCTGTTAGCGTGTCTGCTGGCCCAACTGCGCGAGTCAGCCGACCCCCAAAGGCTGCGCGGGATCGTCGGCGACCTGGCGCGGCTGCCCGACCTGGCCGGGCAGGTGCTCGACCACGACGCCGAGTATCGAGAGCTGGCAAGCCGATTCTTCCACCACACCCACTTCCTGTACCTGGGGCGGGGGATCAACTATCCCATTGCGCTGGAGGGGGCGCTGAAGCTCAAGGAGATCAGCTACATCCACGCTGAGGGGTATCCCGCTGGGGAGATGAAACACGGGCCGATTGCGCTGATCGACGAGAAGATGCCGGTGCTGGCGATTGTGGTGAGGGATCATGTCTATGATAAGATGGTGTCGCAAGTGGAGCAGGCCAAAGCACGCGGCGGGATCGTGATCGCGCTGGCGACGGAGGGCGACGAACTGATCGCCAGCAAGGCCGATCATGTGATCTACGTCCCACCCGCTCCCGAACTGCTATCGCCGGTGATCAACGTGCTGCCGCTGCAACTGTTGGCATACCACATCGCAGTGCGGCGCGGCGCGGACGTGGATCAGCCGAGGAACCTGGCGAAGAGCGTGACGGTCGAATAGGCCCTCGCCCCCTACTCCCTCTCCTTACACGCTCGCTGCGTGGGTTGGGGAGAAGGAAGTCTTTATGGCGTCACAGCGCTGACGGGCTTGACACAGCGGAAGCCGACGAAGTTGAGGGCGGCGGTGGGGGCAAGCGAGCCACGATTGGCGGCGCGGAGGAAGAAGGCGTTATCCCCCCACGAGCCGCCCCGGATGACCTTCTTCTCGCCCGACTCGGGGCCAAGCGGGTTGACCGTCGCCGCGCCCTCATAGGTCGGCGCGAACCAGTCGGCGACCCATTCGAAGACGTTGCCGGCCATGTCGTACAGGCCCAGCGGACTCCTGCCTGCCTCGAAGCTGCCGACGGGTCGGGTTCCGGTGCCGATGATGCCGAAGTTGGCGCGAGAGGAATCTGGCTCCTGGTTGCCCCAGGGATAGACGGTCACCGCATTGGTTTCGGGGTCCCAACGAGCGGCCATCTCCCACTCGGCTTCGGTGGGCAGCCTGCCGCCGCGCCACTCACAGAATGCCTGTGCCCCAAACCAGGTGATTTCAGTCGCCGGGTGGTCGGCGTAGCCGGGGATCGCCTGCCATGTGCCGTCGGCAGCCCGCTGGAGGCGGACGCTCTCGTCACCTGCCTCCAGCCAAGGCACACCGCCACCAACCCGGTTGTCCATCTCGGTCAGGAAGGCGGCGAGCTGGGCGTTGGTGACCTCGTAAACGTCGATGTAGTAGGCGTCGAGCATGACATCATGCGCGGGCTGTTCGGATTCAAAGCCCAGGGTGCGGCACTCGGCCTCGCCCAGGATGGGGTTACAGATAGCATAGACGCGCGCCATCTCCTCGGCTGTCGTGCCCATGCGGAAGGTTCCTCCTGGGACAAGCACCATCTGATGCCCCTCCTCCTCAGGGGCGGTCGGCGGCGGGGCGGTCGGCTCGAGGGTGGCGGTGGGCGGCGTGTTGATGTCGAAGGGCGCGGCGCTGGGGCCGGGGACCTGGGAAGCGATGCCTGCCTCCTCGTCTGCCGTGGAAGGGAT
>DAOTYF010000049.1:0-42959 GCA_034434995.1 Anaerolineae bacterium | reverse complement strand
TCCTTCGGGAGGCTGGTGAAGAACTCCTCCACGATCTGACGCTGCCGTTTCTCGTCCAGCCCGGTGGCGATCAGGTGGTTGGCGGCAGCGATGCTGAGCGCGACAATGTGGTCACGCAGATCGCCAAGCTGGCGGTCACGCTCGGCAGCAGCGTCCTCCCGCGCCCGCTCGATGATGCGGGCTGCTTCCTGCCGTGCCTCCGCCTGGATCGCCCTGGCCGCCTCCTCGGCACGCTGGCGGGCCTCGGTGGTGATGCGCTGCGCTTCGGCGCGGGCCTCGTCGAGCAGCGCCTGCTTATTCGCCTCGGCGCTCGCCAGCGCCGCCTCGGCCTCACGGGCCTTGTTCAGCCCCTCGGCGATCCGCTCCTTGCGCTCCTGGAGCATGTTCAGCACCGGCTTATACAACAGGAGCCGGAGCACCAGCAGCAGAATAATGAAGTTGACGATCTGGAGGATCAGATACCCCAGATTGATTCCCAGTGCTTCCAAGACCGGCCTCCTCTCCTCCGGGCTGTTATGCCACGAACAGCAGGATCAGCGCGACGACCAGCGCGTAGATCGCGACGGCCTCGGTGAATACGATTGCCAGGATCATGTTGGTCTGGACGATAGGGGCGGCATCAGGGTTGCGGCCCAGCGCGTTCATTGCGCCCATGCCGATCAGGCCGATGCCCAGCCCCGCGCCGATCATGCCGAAGGTCGCCAGACCTGCACCCAGGAACGTAGCAGCTTGTGGGTCCATGTTGGGGAGATTCCTCCTTCAAAGAGTGAACAAAACAGTGGCGTATAGCCTATGGCCTGCTCGATAGCAGGTAGCCATTGGCCATACGCTGTCAGCCATCAGCCAATCAGTGATGCCCCTCGGCGTGCTCCTCCGCGTGATGGGAGGTCATCGCCAGGCTGGTGAACATCAGGGTGAGCATGGCAAACACAAACGCCTGGATCACGCCGATGAACATCTCGAAGCCGTACAGGGCCGTCGGCAGCAGGAACGGCACCAGCGTGCTGATCACGAACAGCAGGATCGCGCCGCCGAAGATATTGCCCAGAAGACGGAAGGTCAGCGAGACGATCTTGACTGGTTCCAGGATTAGCTCCAGCAGCCCCACGCCGAAGTCGATGAAGCCCATGCCCCCCTTCCCCAGCGCGGGCAGGTTGATGAACTTGGCAAGGTAGCCGCCACCCAACGCGATCACGCCGAAGACCTGGATGGTCACGAACGAGACAATTGCCAGCCCCAGCGGCAGGTTGATGTCCGTCGAGGCCGTGCGGAGGAAGGGTGTCACCACATACTCGCCGTGCTCACCCTCGGCAGGCTCGTCGAGGTAGAAGATATTGCTACCCCCGATCGGCGTCGCCGCGTAGCCCTCGTGGCCTTCCTCGGCGTGGTGCAGAATCCCCACGCTATCCACGCCGGGGATGAAGTGCATCCAGTTAGCGGTCAGGATCAGCAGGAAGATGGTGGTGATGATCATGAAGATCGGGCGGGCGCGGCGGTTGCCGACAAGCTGCTCGGTCAGGTTATACAGGCCCTCGATCAGCATCTCGAAGACGCCATATAGCCCCTCCGGGACCTCACGCAGGCGGGCACGGGCCAGCAGCGCCAGGACGATCAGGATCAGGTCGGCCAGCAGAACGGCCACAATGGTGTTGGTGAGATAGACCGGGGAGCTTCCGATGAAGAACAGCGGCTCGGCTGTGAGCTTCTCCGGCGGAAGCTGGATCACCGGCAGAAATGCCTTTGGGATGCCCAGCAGTGTGGTTTGCAAATAGGGAAGGAAGCCGCAGAATAGCGCGGCCACGGCCAGCACGATCCCTAAGTTCAGCAGTCCGCGTAGGCTTTTGCTCAAGGGATACCCTCCTCGTGTCGGATCACGGGTTGGCAGAGGGAGCGCCTCACCGGGCAGCCTGCCCCGGAGGGCGGGTGTATGTTAGCGCAAAGGAACAATGCGGTCAAACTTTGTCCGATTCTTCACATTCAGAGTATAGCGGGCGAAATTGCCGCCTTGCCACACGGCCTCACCCCGGTCTTGCTGCGCTCGACTCAAGGCGGGGGGTGAGGCTGAGGCTACGGAACCGCCGCCGTCAGGCTGCCCGCCGCGTTGAGCGCCCAATTGAACCAAGGCCCGGCCAGCGTACCCATCAGGATCAGGGCTAGGCAGCTTGCGAACAGCACCACCCCATAGGCTGACGAGGCCGTGATCGGGCGGGTATCCTCGGTGGTATCGACGTACATCACCTTCACGACGGTCAGGTAGTAGTATAGGGCCACAATAGCGTTCAGCACGCCGATCACCGCCAGCCACACGTACCCCGCCTCCACCGCCGCTGCGAACAGGAAGAACTTGCCGAAGAACCCGGCCAGCGGCGGCACGCCACCCAGCGATAGCAGCGCCAGCACCATCGCCAGCGCCAGGTATGGCGACCGCCTGCCCAGCCCGGCCAGGTCGCGGATTTCGTCGCCGCCGCTGGTGTTGCTGACCACGATGACCACGCTGAAGGCCGCGATGTTAGTCAGGACGTACATCAGCATGTAGAAGGCCACCGCCGCCGGGCCGAGGGTCGTCTGGGTGAGCGCGGCGACGCCCATCAGGGTGTAGCCCGCCTGCGCGATGGAGCTATAGGCCAGCATCCGCTTGATGTTGCGCTGCACCAGCGCCAGCAGATTGCCGAGCGTCATGGTGACGACCGACATGGCCGCCAGCAGGCTTGTCCAGTACACCGCTGACTCGGCGGGCCACACCACGCCAAAGACGCGCACCAGCAACGCGAAGCTGGCCGCCTTGCTGGCCGTGCTGACAAAGGCCGTCACCGGCGTCGGCGCACCTTCGTACACGTCCGGCGTCCAGAAGTGGAAGGGAACCGCCGCCACCTTGAAGCCAAACCCGGCCAGCACCAACAGCAGGGCCAGGATCACCGCGAACTGACCCTCCGTGCCGCTCCTCAGCAGCACGCCGAGCGGCTCTGAGAGGCTGTAGATGTTAGTCGTCCCAGTGTAGCCGTACAGCAGGCTCAGACCATACAGGAACAGCCCCGCCGTGAACGATCCGAATAGGTAATACTTGAGGCCCGCCTCAGCGCTGCGCTGCGTATCGCGCAGGAACCCGGCCAGCACATACAGACAGATCGAGGCGGTCTCCAGCGATAGGAAGACCATGATCAGGTCGCTGGCTGCGCCCATCAGGCTCATGCCCAGTGTGGCGGCGATCAGGATGCCATAGAACTCGCCCTGCCGCCCCACCTTGGGCACATCGAGGGCGATCAGGCAGGTCAGCCCGCCCGCGATCAGCACCATCGTGCGGAAGATGAGGGCCAGCATGTCGTGGCGGATCATGCCGCCCAGCACCGGCCCAGCGTAGTCCGGCGCGCCGACGGTGGAAAGGCCAACCACCAGATTGGCAGCCATGATCAGCAGCAGCCCCACCCCGGCGATGATGCCCACCGAGCGGCGGCGGGCCGGGTTGAGGAACAGGTCTACCGTCAGAACGACCAGCAGCAGCAGGGTCATCCCGATCTCGGCGAAGATTGGGATGAGAGCCTGTGCGAACGGCGTGCTTTGAGTGAACACTACGCGCCTCCCAACAATCGGGCGATGGGTTCCATACCGTACTCGATCATCGGCTGCATCACCGATGGGAACACGCCCACCAGGATCAGCCAGAAGACCAGGATGCCGAGCGCCACCTTGTCAAGCACCGTCACGTCGCCGACCGCGCCGTGCCACTTGTGCTCGTCGAACTCGCCAAAGAACACCCGCTGCACCACGCGCAGCACGTAGGCTGCCGTCACCACCACACCCAGGATGCCGAGGATGGCGATCAGGCCGTAATACGGGGCGATCTGGCTCCCGGCCTGCCACAACCCGACGAAGATCGGAAACTCCGCCACGAAGCCGGAGAAGCCGGGCATGCCCATGCTCACCAGGCCGCCGATGATGAATGCCAGCGCCACCAGCGGCATCTTGTGCCAAAAGCCGCCCAGCGAGGGGATGTCACGGGTATGGGCGCGATCATAGACCATGCCGACAGCGGAGAAGAAGAGCGCTGTCATCACCCCGTGACTGAACATCTGCAGGCCCGCGCCGGTCATGCCGGTCAGGTTCATGGTAGCCCAGCCGAGGCTGACCAGCCCCATGTGCGACACCGATGAGAAGCCAATGACGTACTTAAAGTCGCGCTGCACCATGGCGATCAGCGAGCCGTACACCACGTTGATCAGGGACAGGAACACCAGCCACGGGAGGTGTGCCCGCGCGCCCTCCGGCAACAGCATCACGCCCACCCGCAGCGCGGAGTATGCGCCGAGCTTCATCAGCACACCCGCGTGGATCATCGAGACGGCGGTCGGCGCGGCCACGTGGCCGTCGGGGCTCCAGTTGTGGAAGGGGAACACGCCCGCCAGCACGCCGAAGCCCAGGTAGATGAAGGGGAACCATACCTTAGCAAAACTCACCGCGCCCAGGCCGAATGGCAGGTTGGCGTAGGGCCGGTCGAACACGCCTGCGTCGCGGGCGGCCATCATGTCCAGCATGTCGAAGCTGACGGTCACGCCCGCCTTGCGCGCCAGGAAGTACATGGCGATCACCCCAACCAGCGCCACCACCGAGCCGATCAGGATGTACAGCGTCAGCTTCATGGCGGCGTACTCGCGCGTGACCTTCCAGCCCCAGGTGGCGATCAGGATGTACATCGGGAAGATCGCCAGCTCGTAGAAGAAGAACAGCAGGAACAGGTCAAGAGCCACGAACACGCCGTACACACCTGCCGTCAGCAGCATGAAGAACACGAAGAACTCACGCGGGCGCTCATCAATGCCCCACGAGATCAGCACCCCGCAGAACGAGGCCAATCCGGTCAGCAGCACCATCGGCGCGCTGACACCATCCACGCCCATGTGGTAGCCAATGCCAAGCTGCGGAACCCACGCCCAGGGGCCATCTTCGAAGAAGAACGGGCCGGGCTGCTGTGCAGCGTAGGCACTGTTGACCCCGATGAACACGTACAACCCCAGCAGCAGGCTGATGAAGGTCGCCGTCGCCGCGATGGATCGGATGCCCGTCCGCAGCACAGCGATGCGCTCCTTATCGCGGGCGGGGTCCAACTTCCCCTCGTCGGGCATCAGGTACAGGATCACCGCCGCCGCGATGGGGATGAGTGTGATCAGTGTCAGAAACGGAAAGTCCATGGTCTAACCCTTGCTTGCAGGATCAGGAGGTGGGCTTCTTAAGCACCCCAAAGCAATGATAAAGCTCAAGAGTAGGTAAGCCCATCTGATCCGCAAAATCATAGAACGCATTGTGGAGATAGATATCGTCCACAAGCAGGATTCCACCCGGCTTGAGGTGCGGCCAGGCTATTGTCATTTCCCAGGTCATGTGGTCGTAGCTGTGATCGCTGTCGTGGACGAACAGATCGATCTCCGGGTATATCTCCAGAACCCCCGGCAGGGTTTCGCGTGCGTCGCCGAGCACCTGTTCCTGCCGCACCCGCAGACCTTCCGGCACGATCCAGCCCGGCGGCAGCGTCTTAGGCATCAACGCATACCAGTTCGCTTCCGCCTCTGTGTTGAGCCTCCCGACCATTTCCAGTGCTGCGAGATCGAGCGTGACCAGCCTGCCCTGCTCATTGCGTTGCATGGCACGCAGCATAAAGGCGGAGGAGCTGCCCGGTGTCCCGCCGGTTTCCACCACGATTGCTGGCTTCAGCAGCCGAACCAGCGCGTAGTGCAGCACAAAAGGGAAGAACTGCGACCCCCATTCATCGACCAGGTACATGAAATCGGTTCCGTGCGGGGCTGCCCCCAGATACTCTTGCCGCCGTGAAAGAATCTCCGCGTTGAATTCCTCGTCCGAATCGATCTCGTCGATCACCCGCTTAACCTCAGGCTCCGGCGCACCGGTGATCGCGGCGATGAATGAACGGCGCTGGCGCGCAGCCTTGAAATGATGCGCTACCAGGAGGGGGTTGTGGCAATAGCGCAGCCCATCGAGGAAATTCCTCGGTGGAGTTGGGAAGCCATGCCTGCTCATCAGCCTTTCGGAACCTCGTTCTTTAGGAGAGCAGCCTCGTCACCGTGTCGTTGATCACCCCCACCAGCCAGCCAGGGAACACGCCGATCACCAGCATCAGGGCCAGCAGCGGGGCCATCGCCACCACCTCGCGGAAGCGGATCTCCAGCGAGCGCCCGTGCGCCATCTCGACCGCGCCCTGGTTGAACGGGCCGTGCAGCACATGGCGGATCGCCTTTAGGATGTACGCCCCCGTGAACAGCAGCCCCAACATGCTGATGGCGGTCATCACCGTGAAGATGGCGGTGCTGTTCTCGCCCATCGTGCCGACGGGCCACACACCCCGCACCACCATGAACTCACTGACGAAGCCGTTCAGGCCGGGCAGCCCCAGTGAGGACATCGACGAGAAGATCAGGATGCCGCCGTAGACCGGCGCAACCACCCACAGCCCGCCCATCTGGGTCAGGTCGCGGGTGTGCAGCCGGTCGTAGATCATGCCCACCAGGGCGAACATCGCCGCCGCGCTGAGGCCGTGATTGAACATCTGGAGCACCGCGCCGTTGAGGGCGATGATCCCATCCAGCCGATGTTCCGGGCTGTACTGCGCCCCGACTCCCACCCAGGCGGCAGCGGCAATCGCCAGCACCACGAAGCCCATGTGATTCACCGAGCTATAGGCCACCAGCCGCTTGAAGTCAGTCTGGGCAAACGAGGCGAACGCGCCGAACACGATGGCGAGCATCGCCAGCACGGCCAGCACCGGCGCGAAGTTGTGCGCCGGAACCGGGAACAGCGGTAGCACCAGCCGCAGGAAGCCGTACGCCCCCAGCTTGAGCAGCACGCCCGCCAGGATCATCGAGCCTGCCGTGGGGGCCTCGGTGTGAGCATCGGGCAGCCAGGTGTGGAACGGCCACACCGGAACCTTGATGGCAAAGGCGATGGTGAACAACCAGAACGTGATGTTCTTGATCGCCCCGATCCCAACCCCCAACAGCGTGCCTTCCTCCCCGGCGAAGCTCGGCCAGCGCGCCGTCAGCTCGGCAATGTCGAACGTGCCCATCGCAAAGCCGATGAGCTGGATCGAGAGCAGCAGGCCCAGCGACCCGGCCATCGTATAGATGAAGAACTTAAAGCTAGCGTACTGGCGGTTAGCGCTGCCCCATAGGTTGATCAGGAAGTACATCGGCACCAGGCCGAACTCCCAGAAGACGAAGAAGATCAGCAGGTCGAGCGACACAAACACGCCCAGCATCCCCATCTCCAGCAGCAGGAACAGCGCCATGTATAGCCTGACGCGCTCCTCGATGCTCCACGAGATGAGGACCGCCAGCGGCGTCAGCAGCGTGGTCAGTACGACCATCGTCAGGCTGATGCCGTCCACGCCGACATGGTAGCTGCTGTTGAGAAGGGGGAACCAGACCACCTTCTGCTCGAAACACGCCCCAGACACGATGTCGTGGCAGGGGTCGGCCTGGAACCACAGCCACATCTGAATCGACAGCGCCAGCGGGACGAGGCTGACCAACAGCGCCGTCCAGCGCAGGAGGTTCTTTCGGCCTGCGGGCAACAGCAAGATCAGCAACGATCCCGCCAGCGGCAGGAAGGTGATCAGGGTCAACAGATTCGCGCGAATGAAGTCCATAGAGGCCAGCCCTCAGTGTGTGCTAGGTGGATGCGAGTCGCCCGTTTACGATGCCGCCAGAGCGCCGTGTAGGGGCGGGTCTCGTCAGATGCTTCGCATCCGCACCCACCCCCGCGCAACCAATCAGCGGAGGAAGAACGCCCAGATAAAGACCCCCGCCAGCATCAGCAGACCCGCCGCTGCAACCGCCAGATACTGCTGCACCCGCCCCGACTGGACGTACTTGAACGCCTGCCCCAGATTGCCGACGCCCTGCGCGACCTCGTCGCCTGCGCCGTTGACGATGAACGTATCGAAGTCCTTGTTGCGGAAGGCGATCCACTCCGTCATGCGGGCCACGAAGTGCAGGAAGCCGTCGATCAGGCCCCGATCCATAAGCTGGTAGACCACCTTATCGGAGAACCACTGGAAGAACCGCACGAACAGGAAGTCGTACGCCTCGTCGAAGTAGTACTTGTGCTCCAGCAACGTGTAGATCGGGCCGAGGGCGCGGGCGAGCGGGTCGGGCTGGCCCGCCTTCAGCGGGCGGGCCACGTACACCAGCCAGCCAACAGCCAACCCAGTTAGGGCGATGAACACCGACACGATCATCGGCAGCGGGTCAAATGGCAGCGCCTCTGGGTGCTCCAGCAGCGTCCCCGCCACGAAGTCGTGGAAAGGGTTGACCCCCAGGGGGTTCAGCGCCGCCGGGATGCCGATCCAGCCTGCGGTGATGGCGAAGAAGGCCAGGATCACCAGCGGGGTGTTCATCCGCCAGTCGCGCTGCGATGCTTCCTCGGCGGCAGCGGTGCGCGGCTCGCCCGCGAAGGTCAGGCCGATCTGCCGCATGGTGTAGAAGGCGGTCAGGAAGGCGGTGAAGGCCAGTACGTAGAACACGACCGGCGCGTGGGCGAAGGCGTCGGCCAGAATCTCATCCTTCGACCAGAAGCCCGCTGTGACGAACGGGAAGCCCGCCAGCGCCAGCCCGCCGATCAGGAACGTCCAGGCGGTGACCGGGATGCGCTTCCCCAGCCCGCCCATGTTGAACATGTCCTGCGCGTCGAAGTCGATGGGGAAGTGATGCCCGTGATGGTGGGCGTGCTCCTCGCCATGCTCGATGGCGTGGATCACGGAGCCGCTCCCCAAGAACAGCAGCGCCTTGAAGATGGCGTGAGTCATCAGGTGAAAGGCGGCGGCAATGTACGCCCCGATCCCCAGCGCAGCCACCATGAACGCAAGCTGGGAGATGGTCGAATAGGCCAGCACCTTCTTCACATCGCGCTGGGCCATCGCAATCGTGGCGGCGAACAGCGCCGTGAAGGAGCCAATCCACGCCATCGCCGTCATCGGCGCGGTGAGCGGGCCTCCCTCGACCCAGCCCGCGCTCAGCAGCGGGAACATGCGGATCAGCAGGTATACGCCCGCCGAGACCATCGTCGCGGCGTGGATCATGGCGCTGACCGGCGTCGGGCCTTCCATGGCGTCGGGCAGCCAGGTGTGCAGCGGGAACTGCGCACTCTTGCCCACCGTGCCGATAATCAGCAGCAGGCCAATCGCGCCTGCCACCGTGAGGCCGCCCAGCCAGGCGAGGTTCGGGAAGGCAGGGGTCGCTGCCAGGGCGTGCAGGGCTTCCTCGTTGTACAGGATGTCGCGGAAGTTGAGCGTGCCGGTGAAGCTGTACAGCCAGGCGATGCCGATCAGCATGAACACGTCACCGATGCGGGTGGTCATAAACGCCTTGATCCCGGCGATCATCGGCGTGATGCGATTCGGCTGGTTGGCGTAGACGCGGTTGTTCCAGAAACCGATCAGCAGGTACGAGCACAGGCCCATGATCTCCCAGCCGATGAACAGCATCAGCAGGTTATCGGCCACGCTCAGGATCAGCATCCCGCCCGCGAACAGGGCGATGAAGGCCATGAAGCGGGCCTTCCAGGCGCTGGCGTCGAACTTCACCAGTCTGCGCCCGGCGCTGTCGATCACCTCACCGCCATGTTCGTCGTGGGCGGCGTGCGTTGTGCCGTGGCCACCCTCCCCGCCCTTGATCTCTGTCCAGTACGCGCCGGAGGCCATGTAGCCGGTGCTGTAGATGAAGATCATGCTGGCCGTCAGGGGGACGAAGAACAGCATCACCGCCCCCAGCGGATCGACCAGCACACCCATGCGGAAGCTCGTCGCCAACGACTCACCTAGCGGCAACCAGACGATGCTGGAGGTGATCGGCTCCTCGCCCAGGTGGGGGGTCAGGATGGCCGCGATCAGCACCAGGATGGCGATCACCCACGTCAGCAGGATCGCCAGCACCGAAACCAGGTCGCTGACCAGCTTGCTGCCGCGCGTGAACAGCAGGATCACGAAGAAGGCTACCAGCGGTGGGACGGGGATCAGCCACACCAGCAGCCGCAGCATGTCAGGGGTCATGTTCATAAACAGCATAGCGCGTCCCTTTACGGAAACGGCTTAGCAATTAGCTATTAGTCGTTAGCTAACAGCCAATCGCTAATCACCAGTTGCTACCACTTCAGCATATTCACGTCTTCCGCCACCACCGTCTCGCGGCTGCGGTAGATCGAGATGATCAGCGCCAGGCCGACGGCGGCCTCCGCCGCCGCCACAGCGAACACGAACACGGCGAACGTCTGGCCGCTGAGCGCATCCGGCGCCCGGTAGCGCCAGAACGACACTAGGTTGAGGTTCACCGCGTTGAGCATCAGCTCGATGCTCATCAGGATGGCGACCGCGTTGCGGCGCGCCAGCACGCCGTACACCCCCATCGCAAATAGGGCGGCAGCGACCAGCAGGTAGAGGTTGAGAGGGATCATCCCATTCTCCCGTGCGTGGCCTCACCCCCCTACCGAGCGCAGCGAGGATCGGGGTGAGGCTCAGGGTGTCAATCCCGTGCCACGACGATGGCCCCGATCAGGGCGGCCAGCAATAGCACCGACGCCAACTCGAAGGGTAGCAGGAATGCCTGCGAGCTGACCAGTTGCGCACCAAGCTGCGCCACGCTCTCCGGGGGCACGTCGGAGACGGGGGTCTCCCCGGCGAACTGGGACACGATCACGAAGCCCAGCGTGGCGAAGGCCAGCACCGCCACCACCGCCGCCACCGGCCATTGCCGGTTCACCGACTCGCGGATGCCCATGATGCGCCGCGTCACCATGATGGTGATGGTGATCAGCACGCTGATCGCGCCCACGTAAACCAGTATCTGCACGGCGGCCAGGAATGGCGCTTCCAGCAGGATAAACAGCCCGGCAATGCCGAACAGCGACAGCACCAGGAACAGCGCCGCGTGTACCAGATTGCGGTTGACGACCACGCCCAGGCCGCCGCCCAACGCGAAGATCGACATGATGGCGAACGTCACCGTGACGGGGGTAATCTGCATGGCTGCCTCACTTCCCTGCCTGCTGCGCTGCGCCCGATTCGATGGCCGCCATCTGCACCGCCCGCCGCTCGCGCTCGACGCGCCCGGCGCGGGCGATCCACAGTAACGCGGCCCCGCCAACGACCAGATTGACGGTCAGCAGCACGATGGTGCGAGGCAGCATGGCGGCGAAGCTCTGCGTGGAGAGGTAGGCCGGGATCGCCCCGCTCAGCGCCACGACCTTATCCACCACCACCGTCAGGATTAGCAGCAGCAACGACAGCGGCACCAGGAACTTCCAGCAGAAGTTCATCACCTGGTCGATCCGCACGCGGGGTAGCGTGGCGCGCGTCCAGGTCTGGAAGAAGTAGATCAGAAAGGTCTTGGTGATGAAGTAGAACGCGCCCAACGTCGGGAACTGGTCAACGCCGGGGCCGCGCCAGCCGCCGAAGAACAGCGTCGCCATCAGGGCGCAGATGGCAAATCCGTGCGCCCACTCCGCCGCGTAGAACATAGCAAAGGCGAACCCACTATACTCGATGTGATACCCAGCCACGATCTCGGACTCGGCTTCCAGCAGGTCGAACGGCGTCCGCCCGACCTCCGCTACCGAGCCGATCCAGAAGATGATCGCCGCCAGTGGCACGCCGAAGAAGTACCAGATGCGCTGGGCGTCAACAATGGAGTTCATCCGCATACTGCCGGTCAGCAGCACCGGGATCAGCAAGGTCAGGATGATCGGCACTTCGTAGCTGACCAGCATCGCCACCGCGCGGAAAGCCCCCAGCAGGGCGTACTTGTTGTTGCTGCTCCAGCCCGCCAGCAGGATGGCCATGATGCCCAGCGATCCGGCGGCCACAAAGTACAGCGCCCCGATGCTTACGTCCGTGCCAATGGCCGATTTAGCAAACGGGACGACCGCCCAGATCAGGATCACGCTGCCCACCGCCAGCACGGGCGCGAACATGAACGGGATCAGGTCGGCCCCGTCGGGGATAATGATCTCTTTGGACAGCAGCTTGGCGAGGTCGGCGACGGTCTGGAAGATGCCCCATGGCCCCACCCGGTTGGGGCCGATGCGATCCTGCATCCGGGCGATGACCTTGCGCTCGAACCAGATGTTGAACACCAGGATCAACAGGGCGAAGTTGGCGATGGCAAACGCGCCGAGGAACTGGATGATGCCCGTTGCCAGCCCCTCGCTGGCCCCCAGCCCGGTGATCAGGTTAAAGAGCCAGTGATAGATGGTGGTGAAAATGTCCGCCATGCAGCGATACTCCTGATCCCTCCGGGCAGTATACAGCGCCCGTGAGGGGCACAAAAAAGCCGATAGCCGGGGCGGCTATCAGCTCTCACTGCAACCTTAGACCCACTCCAGGACACCTTTTCGCCAGGCGTAGATCAGGGCCTCAGCGAGGAGGATCACAAACACAACGCCGGAGATCACCCCGTACAGCGGAAGCTGGTTGTAGGCCACCGCCCACGGGAACATGAAGACCACTTCGATATCAAACACCAGGAACACCAAAGCGAACAGATAATATTGCACTTTGAACTGTACCCAGGTATCGCCTACTGTCTCGACCCCGCACTCATAGACGCTGTTCTTGAGCGGGTTGGGCTTGCGCGGGCCGATCACACGGCCCGCCACGATGGGCACGGCAGGGAACGTCATGGAGATGATGAACAGCAGGGCAATGAAAGTCCACTCGCTCACCGAAGACTCTCCTTAGGACGCGGGTGTGTGATGGGGACCCATCCGTGCATACGCATTTGTGAATTGCGCCGCTAGTATAACATCCCTCGCCTGGGCGTGGCAACACGATTTTTCCAACCCGTAAAGTCAAACCTCTCCTCCCCATCTTATCTCCGCCCCACCCGCAGAAGAAATCCGCAAGCAGGATTCGATCACGAGCCGGGCACAACCAACGGGAACTCGCCTGTCGTCAGGCGTGCGGCAGGCGTTGACCCGTCCAGCGACAAGACCCACAGCTCGGGGATGGTTCCGCCCACTGGGATGCCCTGCGCCACCACCCCGTTCGCCCCATTCCAGGCGAAGGCGACCACGTCGAAGTCTTCCAGCCCGGCCAGCGGCGTGACCACGTAACTGCCGTTCTCGTTCGGCTCAAGCAGCGCGATCTGCGCGGGCGCTCCCCCTTGGGAAAGGTCACGGCGGATAGCGAGGATGCGGCTGCCATCCGGCCCAAAGCGCGGCGACGAGTAGGCTGCCGTCTCGCCGACTGGCGAGAGCTGCACGGGGTTTAACGCGCCACCCAGACCGAAGTCGGCGACGTAGATCGGCACCGCGCCTCCCAACGCGGCATCCTCCTGCCGGAACAGCAGCAGACGTGTCCCATCGGGCGAGACATCCGCAACCGCGAAGCCCGCCTGCACGGGCGTCTGCGTGGCGGAAGCCAGGTCGAGGGTGAACCACTCCCCTACCCCACCCGTCGCGGCGGCGATATGCTGCACGAGCACCTGGCCGTCCAGCGCAAAGCCAGGGTAGATCAGCGGGCCGGACGCCAGATCGGACTCGACCACCGCCATCGGGCCGCCTTCGGCGGGCGGGATGGCAGCGTGCATCACCGCGCTGCGTGTCGGCAGGAAGGTGGCCGGATCGAGGGTGAGGCGGTGGTAGAAGAGATTCGCGCTGTCCAGCCCCCAGGCCAGCGGGCCGAGGCTCCCTGCATCCATTGCATCCAAGGTGGTCATGATCCCCTGCTGGAGATCGACTAGGTCCAGCTCCACCGAGTTGAGGGTAAACGCAAGGTAACGGCCATCGGGTGAGAGGGCCAGGTGCTCCAACCGCGAGTCAGTGGCCGTCGGGGTGATGGGGCGCTCGCCGCCGCCCTCAGAGCCAACCGCCCACACCTGCCCGCCGCGTATAAACAGAATGTCACCGGGGCCAGCCGTGCCCGCGCTCCCCCCTCCCTGCCCTGACGGCTCCTCCGTCGGGGCGGCGGTTGGTGGCTCCGAAGGGGAAGCGGGTGGGGCCGCCGGCCCCTCGGTGGGAATCGGGGTGGCGGTCGGCTCCGCGCCACCGCCGAACAGGGAACAACCTGTCAGGGTCACGATCAACACCAGCGCGCCACAGGCAACCTGGATCGTCCGCATGGCTCTCTTCTCCTGATCAGTGCGGCAAGATGGCCCTGCCTCAACGGGAGGTTTCCTGGCAGAATGGTAGCATACAAGCGCCAAAACGGAAAAAGCGCCCGCCAGAGAATGCGATGATTCCAACCAGAGGGGATATAATCGGCCCGGTGAGGCCATGCGAACATGGATGTGAGCAATCCACAGCCAGCGGAGTGGGATGCGTTCGTTGAGGCACGGGGCGGTCACCTGCTGCAAACATCGCGCTGGGGCATGTTGAAGCGAGCCTTCGGCTGGCGCGATCAGATCGTCGCCCTGGCAGATAGAGGCCAGATCGCCGCCGGGGGGCTGCTGCTAACCCGCCGCCTTCCTTTAATAGGGGGGGCAGTGTGCTATATCCCACGTGGCCCCATCGTGGACTGGGAGGACGAAAAAGCAGTGAGCGCTCTAATGGCGGCGCTCGACGCGGCAGCGCGGGAAAACCATGCGATCTTGCTCAAGCTGGAACCTGACGAGCGCGATACGACGGAGATACGCGAGCGGCTCTCCAATCTGGGGTTCCGCGAGTCCGCGCATACGATCCAGCCGCCGCGCACGATCCGGGTGGATATCAGCGGGACAGAGGACGACATCCTGGCGCGGATGACCCAGACCACCCGCCGCAAGGTGCGGACGGGCGCGAAAAAAGGGATCGCGGTGCGGCGCGGCGGCGCGGGCGACCTGGACTCGTTCAACGCGCTGATGGCGATCACGGGGGGGCGGAACCGCTTCGGCGTGCACAGCGCGGCATACTACCGCCGGGCATACGAGTTGTTCGCGCCTGACCACGCCGCGCTGATCGTGGCCGCATACCAGGGGAAAGACCTGGCCGCGCTGATGGCCTTCGCGCTGGGCAAGATGGCCTGGTACTTCTACGGCGCGTCGTCGAGCGAGGAGCGCGAGCGGATGCCGACCTACGCCATCCAGTGGGAGGCGATCCGCTGGGCGCGGGAGCGCGGTTGCACAACGTACGACCTGTGGGGCATCCCCGACGCGGACGAGGCGACGCTCGAAGCGGGGTTCCAGCAGCGCAGCGATGGGCTGTGGGGCGTGTACGGGTTCAAGCGCGGCTTCGGCGGCGAGGTCGTGCGCAGCGTCGGTGCGTGGGATCGGGTGTACAAACCGCTCCTCTATAGTGCTTATCACTTGGCGCTTGCCGGACGAGGGATGATCTAATTGAGCCAACGAAGTTCCGATACCCATCCAGACTTCCACCGCTTCCTGCCCAGCGACCGCCCCGCGCGGGGGCGGTTCCGCCGGGTATGGCTGCTGAACGGGGTCGCCGGGGTGGTGTTCGGTGCGGCAGCGATGGCCTACGCCATCTCGCTGATTCCCCACCTGGGCGACCCGCAGGCTAGAACGATTGTTTTCGCCCTGTTCTTGCTGGTGGCCTTCTTCATCCGCAATATGCCCGCTGTATGCGCGGCCTGGGTGATGTCGTCCGACCTGGAGATCGGCCCGGAGGGGGTGCGCGTGCACCTGCGCAACGGGCGTCCCAGGCTCATCCCCTGGTCAGCGATACGCCAGGCGGGAGTCGTCGAGGTGAAACCGGCGCCCCTCTTTCACCCCAGCCGGCCTGACGACAGGGCCTGGGTGGTGGTCGCGCAGGGGCTTCCGCTGCTGTACCGGCTCGGCGGGTTGCGCTTCGGTGCGGCGCTGCGGCCCGTGTTCGTCATCACCAGCGATCACGAGCGGCACACTGACCTGATCGAGCGCATCCGGCAGGGGGCGTCGGCGTGATCCCGCAGATGCACGATAGTGGCATCTTCTACGCGCCGGTGCTGCTCCAACCGGCGTCGATCTCTGAGCGCAACCTCTGGAATGCCACCCTGGCCCAGATGCCCTACGCGCACGTGCTGCAAACCTGGGAGTGGGGGGAGTTCAAGGCAGCCACAACGGGCTGGGAGCCGAAGCGCATCGCCTACATGCACCAGGGCGCGGTTGCCGCGATGGCGCAGGTGCTCATCCGGCGGGTTGGGTCGCTCAAAGTGATGTATGTGCCCAAAGGCCCAGCCCTGGATTACAATCAGCCCGGCCTGCGCGTGGCCGTGATCGACGCGCTGAAGCGCCACGCCCGCGAGCAGGGGGCCATCTTCCTCAAGATTGACCCGGACGTGGTGGCCGGAGTCGGCATCCCAGGGGAGATGGGGGCAGGGGAGATCGAACTCGGCCACCAGGTGATGTACGAATGGGGCAAAGCAGGGCTGCGCTACTCGCGGGATCAAGTGCAGTTCCGAAACTCCATCGTGATCGACCTGCGGGCGGAGGAAGAGGCATTGCTGATGCGAATGAAGCAGAAGACGCGCTACAACGTGCGGCTCGCTGAGCGGCGCGGTGTGACGGTGCGCTTTGGCACAGCGGATGATCTCGACCTGCTGTACCGCCTGTACGCCGAGACGGCCCACCGCGACAATTTCGTCATCCGACCCCTGGCTTACTATCGTCGGGCCTGGGGAGACTTCATGCAGGCGGGGCTGGCGCAACCGATCATCGCCGAGCGGGGAGGCAGGGCCATCGCCCATGTGATCATCTTCGGGTTCGGCAAGCGAGCCTGGTACTTCTACGGCGCATCCTCGGACGAAGGCCGGGAGCACATGCCGACCTACCTGCTGCAATGGGAGGCGATCCGCTGGGCGCGCGCGCAGCAGATGGTGGCCTACGACTTCTGGGGCGCACCTGATGATTTCCACAACCAGCGCGATCCCCTGGCGGGCGTGTTTCGATTCAAGGAGGGCTTCGGCGGGACGGTGGTGCGGCGCGTCGGGGCGTGGGATTATCCGGCGCGGCCCGCCCTGTACGCACTCTATACCCACGCCATGCCTACCGTGCTGGGCGTGATGCGCCGCATCGGGATGCGGCGACTGCGGCGCGGGACGGCGCCACGCCCTTGATGACGCCCCGGATAAAATTCGATACAATCAGGCAGCTTATATCTTCGGGCTTCTGAGTCCCCCACTGGTCGTCCATTCGATCATTTTGGCACCTGGAGCCTGCTTTCTACGAATAGGAGGCGTATTTGATGGATTCTGTAGCAGTGTCGGAACAATCGGCGTCAGGAGGATTGCCCTGGCGGGAGGCCGTCCGGAAGTACCAGGACCCCAAGCTATGGCGCAGCCTGTGGCAGATCGCCAACTCGCTCCTCCCCTACCTGGCGCTGTGGTACCTGATGGCGCTCAGCCTGCGAGTCAGCCTGTGGCTGACACTGGCGTTGTCCATTCTCGCCAGTGGGTTTCTCGTCCGGCTGTTCATCATCTTCCACGATTGTGGACACGGCTCGTTCTTCAAGTCGAAGCGGGCCAACCACTTCGTCGGGGTCATCACTGGCATCCTGACCTTCACCCCCTACTACCAGTGGCGACACGAGCACGCCGTCCACCACGCCACGTCGGGCAACCTCGAGAAGCGGGGGGTCGGCGACGTGTGGACGCTGACGGTCCAGGAATACCTGGCGTTGCCGCCGCTGAAGCGGCTGGCCTACCGGCTGTATCGCCACCCGCTGATCATGTTCGGCCTGGGGCCGCTGTACATGTTCGTGATCGCACATCGGCTGGTGCGGCGCGGAGCCAGCCCGCGTGAGCGCAACAGCGTGATCGCCACCAATCTGGCCGTGCTGGGGATCGCCGTGGCGATGTCGCTCCTGATCGGGGTCAAGGCGTACCTCCTGATCCAGCTCTTTATCCTCTTGATCGGAGGGGGGGCAGGCGTGTGGTTGTTCTACGTTCAGCACCAGTTCGAGGGGGTATACTGGGAAGATAGCGAGAACTGGGACTTCGCTGAAGCGGCGCTAAAAGGTAGCTCGTACTACAGGCTACCGAAGGTGCTCCAGTGGTTCACCGGCAACATTGGTATTCACCACA
Source organism: Anaerolineae bacterium (assembly GCA_034434995.1). Classification (GTDB taxonomy): domain Bacteria; phylum Chloroflexota; class Anaerolineae; order Aggregatilineales; family UBA3940; genus DAOTYF01. The sequence continues at coordinate 24,973 of DAOTYF010000049.1, read as the reverse complement.
TCCACCACCTCAGCCCGCGTATTCCCAACTACCGGCTGCAAGAGTGCCAGGATGAGAATCCGATCTTCCACACCATCCAGCCGGTGACGCTCCTGACCAGCCTGAAGGCGCTAGGGATGCGCCTGTATGATGAGCAGCAACGGATGATGATCGGTTTCCGGGAGCTGCGTCGCCGCTACGGCAGCGTGCGAGCGTAATCCCACCACCCCTTGTCCCCCTCTTCTACGCACAGCCTTCGCCCCTTTGGGAGAGGGGGAATTCAACCTCCGGAGCCTTCGATGCCGACGATTGCCAAGGAGGTATTCTCACGTACAATGGAGGCCGGACCGGGGAATATCCTATGTCCGAACTACACCTGTTTCAGAATGCCTCCGCATCACGTGTGTCTGTCCAGATGACCGCTACGATTTTGCATGTTTCGCCCCACGCACTGTGCACCCGACTCGACTGCCAGAATAGCACCCTGTAAGGAATCGCTATGCAACTACCATCCCCACTTGCATCGCTCCACCGCATCGCCCTCGCCCACTTGCCCACCCCCGTCGAGCCGCTGCCGCGCTTCAGCGCTGCGCTGGGCGGGCCGGAGGTGTGGGTCAAGCGCGACGACCTCACCGGCCTGGCAACCGGCGGCAATAAGACCCGCAAGCTGGAATTCCTGGTCGGCGCAGCCCTTGACGCGGGCGCGGACTGCGTGATCACCGCCGGGTCTACGCAATCCAACCACGCCCGGCAGACGGCGGCAGCCGCACGCAAGTGCGGCCTGGAGCCGCACCTCGTGCTCTACGCGCCTGGTGGGAAGCCACCTGCCGAGAACACCGGCAACATCCTGATCGATCACCTGCTCGGCGCGCGGATTCACTGGACGGAGGAGAAGGCCCCCTATTCCCACAGCATCGCCCGTGTCGAATCCGAGCTACAGGCAGCGGGGCACAACCCACACGTGATCCCCTATGGCGGGTCGAATGCCCTGGGGTTGATGGGTTATGCAGTGGCGATGGAGGAAATCGCCGGGCAGATCGAGTCCGAGGGCCTGCCACGCTTCGACACGCACGTGTTCGCCACCTCGTCGGGCGGCACGCAGGCGGGGATGATCCTCGGCGCGCACTTGTGCGGGCTGCTCGGCGAGACTCGGCTGCTGGGCATCAGCGTGGACGAGCGCGAGGCGATCCTGGGGGGCCGGGTGGCGAACCTGGTCAACGACGGGGCGCGGCTGCTGGGCCTCGACTGGCGGGTCAACGACGACGTGCCAGACATCAATGATGACTACCTCGGCGGGGGCTACGCAGTGGTTGGCGAACCGGAGCGGGAGGCCATCCGGCTGCTGGCCGAAACCGAGGGTCTGTTGGCCGATCCGGTCTACACAGGCCGGGCGCTGGCCGGGCTGATCGATCTGATCCGCCGGGGGGAATTCGCGCGGGATCAGCGGGTGCTGTTCTGGCATACCGGCGGGCAGGCAGCGATCTTCGCTTTCCAAAAGCAGCTAGCGGTCGACGATTAGCCGACCTGCCCTTGGTCGCCCCCCCTCTGGATCAATGCCGTACTCCCTCCGCCCCGGTCGACTCAGGATGCCAGGGGGGCCGTTTCCTCCCCTTCCTCCGGCACATAGAACGCCCGCACGGCGCTGCCCTGGATGTAGGCCAGCTCAGCCATGGCGTGAACTTCGACCGCCAGGGGATAGAGGGCGAAGATATCGAGTTGGGTGGCATAGAAGAAAGGCCCCGGCAGGGCATAGAACACGTCTGAAACGTGCGTTTCCAGCCCCATATGGAAGTTGCCGCGCAGCACATAGGTGTCGGTAAAACAGATCAGCCGCTCAACCTTGGGTAAAGGTTTGATCTCCGGCACAAAGTTGCCCAGGATCAGCACCTGCGGCTCCGTCTTGGGGATGTGGAGGATCGATGCCGCCACGGCGCCAAGCCGCATCCCAGTGCGAAGCGGCATCAGCACGGCATCATGGACCGTCAGCGTCGAGACGTTCGCCTCGTTCAAGAACATGGTCGGGTCGCCGCGAGTGCGTAGCTCACCAGTGACCCGGTAATGAGCGGTCAGGATGTCAACGGCGTAACTGCGGAGCTGAATCTCCATCGCACACCTCCGTTGTACAGTGCAAGCCGATCGCTGATGGCCCGGTGCGGCCAGCTACCCCTCTCCCCGAACTACTCCGGCAGAACGGTAAACAGCATCCCCTCACCGCGACCGTAAACCTCCGGGAAGTAGAACTCCGAAGCAACAGTCGGGATGACCCGGTACTCGCCCGGCAGGCCCAGCCGGATCGAGTACGTGTACTGATACGTCCCGGCGGGCAGCACATCCGCGAAGAGGACGGCTTTCTCGTCCCGCAGGTCGGTCTGCGAGAACCACCACCAACCCCAGCCCCGCGCCAGCGGATCGTCGGGGCGCAGCACGGGCCGCTCGCCGAGCACGCTCTCGGTCAGCAACGACACGTCCACTGCTTCCGCGCCCGCCGGATAGGGGTCTTCGACCACCACGTAATACAGATCGCGCGGGGCGATGATCGTCACCTCAACGGTCAGTACCTCGCCGACGCGGCCCTGCGTCACCGGGTCGCCATTCTCGTCCAGGTAGCGGCGGCTGACGATCACGCCCCGGCTGAGCGGGTCCACTTCCTCGACAGGCAGGTAGGCGGTCAGGTGGGCGGTATAGTACATCCGGCCAGCGCCCGCCGTGCGCTCGAACAGCAGCCGGTTGACCTCGTCGCGCACCAGATCAGCCACGTCAATGGTGATGATGGTCGATTCGTCCACGCTGTCGCGGGTTGCCTGGCCGCTCGCCAGCTCCGCGCCGTTGAAGCTGAACTGCCACTGGTAGTTTGCGTCGAGTTCGCCCGTCGCGGCCATCCAGTGCGTCAGACCGATCAGCGCCCAGGCCGTCTCTTGGGTGGTCTCCCAGTGACCACCCTGGCGGGCCACCATCAGCCAGCGGGTGATGTTCGGGCCGAGGCCATGCTCCGGCCACAGCAGGGCGAACGTATCGAGGATGATGGCCGTCGAGCGCGTGTCGGTGTTCCAGTTCCAGCGGTCAGGCTGCTCCTCTTCCCAGTGCGCACCGGTGGCGCTGAGGATGGCCGCGTTGATCAGGTCGGACTGGATTTCAGCCAGCCGGGGGTCTTCAGGGTCAATCATCCACAGCGTCTGCGCCAGCAGGGCGCGCGCCCAATGCTGGAGTCCCTGCCGGTTCTCGTAGAGCTGCACCGTACGGCTCGCATCAGGGCGATCCGCCAGCGCCAGCACATACAGGATGTACGCCTGGCGGTTGAGGGCGCTGTGGTCGCGCAGCATATTCAGCGGACGCAGTTGCCCCACCAGATAGGTGATGCCATCCTCAACGACCCGATCCTCCACCTCCATGCCTGCCTGCTCCGCCGCGACCATCCCCTGGATCGCGTAGGCAGTGACAGTCGGGCTGCTGGGGCTTTCTGCGAACCAGCCCCACCCGCCATCGACGTGCTGCTGGGCGTATAGCTTCTGCAGGCCCACCCCAACATAGTATTCGAGGCCATTCTCCAGCGAGGCATCGTCCAGCCCAAACTCCCGGAAGGCGACCAGGGTCAAAGCGTTGGGCAGGAACTTGCTGACCACCTGCTCGGTGCACTCGTACTCGTAGTGGCGCAGGTAGTCCAGCCCCTCCAGGGTGCTGGCGGCCAGCGAGGAGTCGATCTGCACGCGCACCTGGCCCTGCGTCACCTCGTAGGTGGGCGGCAACACGACGCCTTCATTGCGCTGCCCGGCCTCGGCCAACTGCCCCGCCGTGCTAACCATCTCCGGCACCTCGTAGCGGTAAACCGGGAGCATCTGGTCATGCGCCGGGTCACCGAGCGGGGGCTTAGAAGCGTCGTTCAGCCCCCCGCCCTCAACGCTGAATACGAGGTTCACCCACTCCGCATCGGCGTTGACCGTCACCGGCCACGCCACCTCGACACGGCCATTGGCGGGGATGCTGACCCGCTGCCTGGCATCGCCGCTCAGGGTCACGCCCTGCGCGTCGAGGGAAACCATAGCCTGGATGGCCCGGGGCGTGTTGTTATTCACCACTGCCGAGAGCGTCGCCTCATCGTTGGCCACAAAGAAGCGCGGTGTCTGCGGGCGGATCAACAACGGTTTGGTGGCAACAATATCCACCTGCGCCTGCCCGACCAGCGTCTCCCCGGTGACCGCACGAGCGTCCATGCGCCAGGTCGTTAGGTTGTCGGGCAGGGTCAGGGTCACCTCGGCTGTTCCATCGCTGCCCGTCCGCACGTCCGCCGACCAGTAGGCCGTGTCGCGGAACTCAGTCCGCACGTCGAAGAAGCCTTCGGCCCCACCCCCGCCGCCGCCCTTGCCCAGATCGAACAGGGCCTGGTTGCGCCGGTCGACCAGGTAGATCAAGGGGATCGCCGTCCGCACGCCCAACCCCTGCAAGCCATAGAAGTGATCGACGATGGGGCCGCTATTGGGCGGCGCGAGCGACAGCAGCGCCAGATCGACCAGCGCTAGCGAAACCTCCGCATCAACGGGGTCGCCTTCAAAGTCCGTTGTGCGAACGGTGTAGGTGACCTCCTCGCCGGGGCCAACCTTATCGCGGTTGGGCGTCAGCTCCACCTGGACGGTCTGCTCCACAGGGTCTACCTGTAGCTCAACCATGCCCATTTTGAAGGCCGGGACCGGGTTCGTCTCGTCCACGCCCTTGACCAGCGTCACGGTGACGTAGACGTTGGGCGCATGTTCGCCCGTGATCGGCAGGCGGTAGATGGTGGAGTTCGAGGGCAGGGTGATGACCTCGTGCGACAGCACGCTGCCACGTTCGACGGTGATCAGCGCCCGCACGTCATCGCCCTGGAACGGCGAGGCGATCAGGATTTCGGCGGTGTCGCCGGGCCGGTACTGCGTCCGGTCGGCGATGAGATCGATGCGGTCATTGTTGGCCTGCCGCCAGGAGACGTACTCCGCACCAGAGACCCACATGAAGGCGCTGGCCCGCTGCTGGTTGCCGCGCGGATCGGTCACCGTGGCGAGAATCTTGTACGCGCCGCCGGTCGGTGGTACGAAGGTCACCCGCGCCTTGCCTAGCGCGTCGGTGGTGGCCCTGATCGGCGTGCCCACCGGGATGTCTTCCACCGACCACACCCACTGGGTACGGCCCTGCTCATCCTCCTCCAGGACATTGCTCCAGCGGCGCTCGTAGACCTGGACAGTCACCGGAGCGCGGGCCACCGGCTGACTTTCCCAATCCACCACCAGCAGGCCCGCTGACTGTTCCTCGCCCGCCAGGCCGACATATACGTCGGGGCTGACGCCCACATAATACTGCCCCCGGTGGACGATCACCTCGGCCCGACCGTACACCGTCACGCCGTTGATGTCTGTGACCCCCGCCTCGATGGTGAAGCGTTGGCTGTTAGACTCGGCGTCGAGGCTGGCCGGGAGGGTGATTACAAACTCGCCCTCGGCGTTCGTCGTGCCGGAGCCATCGGCGATGACTTCCCCAAAGCCCGGAACGAATCCCTCTTCGGGGATGCCTTCGTCGTAGTTGAAGTCGCTGAAGCTGTAATTGCCCGGCCCCTCATAGGCAAAGAAGTAACGATCAGCTAGGGCCGTCCACGTCACATCAGCCTGGCTCACCGGGCCGCCGAAGAAGAACTCGGCATCCACCGTCACCCGGATCGTCCCGCCGGCCAACACCGCAGGCTCAGCGGGAGTGGCGGTAACGATAAACTCCGGCTTGCGGTACTCCGCCACCTGGAAGCCCAGGCTCCAGTGATCCTGGCCCAGTTGCGCGTCAATGGTGTAGTAGCCGAGCGAGGCTTCCGAGTCGAGGGTTAGCGCCCCGTTGAAGGTGCCGAACTCGCTAATGGGCAGGCTCCGGTTGTAGACCTCGTCGCCCTGGTCATTGTAGATGGCAACGCGGATCGTCTGGTCGGGCGGGAGGGTGTAGGTCACGTCATCCTTATCGCGGATGATCCCCTTGAAGTACACCTCCTGGCCGGGGCGATACAGCGGGCGCTCAGTGTACAGGTAGACCGTCGCATCCTGAAAGTCGAAGCTGCCATACAGACCAAAATCCCAGGGCAGGATACCGTCAGCCCAGTCGGTCATAGCAACGGCGAAGGTATCGCCATCCTCAACCAGCGCGTAGCGCGTTTGCCATAGGCTGATGGTGTGCGGCGTCTCGACCTCCGCCACACCCTCCGCATCGGTCGTGCCGCTGGCAACCTCGCTCATGGTGGGGTTGTAGAAGGTCACGTCGGCCCCTGGTATTGGCTGGCCGCTCTCCAAGTCAGTCAGCCAGACGAGCGATTCATCGAAGCTCTGCTTGTAGGTCAGGTTGGCGTTCACCACCAACATGAAGTGCTTGATGCTGTAATCGATCTCCGGCGCGTCGATGATCAGCAAGTAGAAGCCAGGATCAAGCGAGCCACCCTGCTCCGAAACGACCGGCACGCGCACATAAGCGGCCTCGTTTAGCTCGGCGGGCGTGGCCACCGTCCACTGGCGCACCGTCTGTTCAGGGGTAGGTCGGAAGGAGTCCAGCCGTTCATAGCTGCTGGGGCCGGAAAGCTGGCCAAAGGTGCGCAGGTCCAGCTCGGCCAGCGTGAGGGTCATCCGGCTGATATTGCGGTGCAGCACAAATAGCTCTGTGGTGCGGCTGGCATCGTACACGCCAAATAGGCCCTGCACGTTGGGCTGCACCACTGGGTCGAGCGGGCCAGTGGTGAAGCTGAAGGTGTATGGCGCGTTGATGGTATTGCCATACGGGTCGGCAGCGCCTGGCAGCAACGTCACGGTATAGGTGGTCGATGGCTCCAGCGCCGCGTTGACGTTCCAACTCCAGTCATAGTCCGAGTAGTAATAGGTCACCTGCTCCGGCAGCGGTGGATTGACCACCAGCAGGTCAGGGGTGAGGGTGCTCTGATCCATCGGGGCGGTGAACTGGAAGCGCAGGCCCCAGTACACACCGACGCCCTGATCGCCGTTAGCAGGGGTGGTGGAGCGAACCGCCGGGGTGTGAACGGTCGAGAAGCGCCACGCGGTCTCGCGCACCAGGTTGGTCTCGCCGCTGGCGCTGCGGGCGGTCGCCGCGACGCCCGCCACAAACGCCCCATCTAGCGGCAGCAGGTCCGCCGGTGTGAAGGTCATCACCCGGCTCTCCTCATCCCAGCCGAACGATCCTGCCACCGCTCCCCCCTGCTCCAGGGTCAGGCTGAAGGCAGCTTCAGCGCTGGCGCGATCCATCGGCTGGTTGAACATGACCTCCACCGGTTGGTCGAGAGCCACATCAACGGCCCCATCGCTGGGGGTCACTTGAATGATGTCCGGCGGCAGGACGCTGAACGACCAGGAATAGGGTTCTTCCATGACCGCCCCGGTCTGGTCGGTGAGGTCGCCTCGCACGGTCACTCGATAGGTCTGGCCTCCGGCCAGTGGCTCGGCGGGGGTCCACATGTAGATGCTGGTGTTGATCCACTCGCCGCGGCCAGGAATATCCGGCTGGAAGGTGAGCGGCTGGGGCAGGCCGGGCATCTCCTCAGCGATCCCCAGCGGCACGACGGGCCGGTTGAAGATCACGCTGATCACCGACGTTGGCTCGACGGCGGCAGCATCCGGTGCAGGAACCACGTCGCCCACCGCCAGGAATCCAATGGTCTGGAGCGTGGTTTCAAAGGGCTGGGTCAGCGCGAGGCCCTGCGCGCTCCTGGCTGCTTCATCCACCGTCAGCCGGTAGCGGGTGGCCGGTTGAAGCTCCCCGGCGGCGGGGGTGATCCGCAAGGTGGAATCATCCACCCACTGCAACGAGAAGGTGAGCGCCGGGTTGAGGCTCAGCGCGCTTTCCACGCTGGCGCGATCCATCGGCTGGTCGAAGTACAGATCGATGCTGCCCTCCAGCGGCAACTCTTCGCCAGGATAAGGCCGTTGGGCGACGACCTGGGGGTTGGTCGGAGGAAGTTGTTCGAGGGCCACGGTGGGCGGCAGGGGGGTTTCGCCAGGGGGCGGAGTCTGCTGCGGCCCGCACCCAGCTACCAGCAACACAAACAGACATGCGGTCGCCATCAGGCGCAGCCCGCGCTGCGCCCGCCAGAATGTCGCGTTCATGGGCCTCATAAGTAGATTCCTCTGTTGTTCCTCGGTTCGCCGCTGGAAATGAATATCCCCTTGCCGGCGATGTGGAGGTAGGCATCGTCTGACCCAACCACGCCATCCAGGTAGATCACATCCACCAGATCGGGGTCCAGACTGAACACGTCACCAGCGATGAAGCTCAACGCCCAAGTGCGGAGATCGTCATCCACCGTGATCAGGCCCGCATCCCCACTGCCCCGGACGTACAGCATAGCCTCCTCTGGGCCAACCTGAAGGGTGACATGGGCCGGGTTGGGGTGATAATGCTCGCGGACGATGCCCTTGACGAAGCTATCGAAGATCACGCCGGTCAGGGCGCGCACCATCAGAGGGCTTTCGGTAAGTCGGCTGCGGTTGAAGAAGCTATCGCCGGGGTCGAAGCTCATATCGATTTGCGCTCCCAGCAGACACAGGCGCACCAAGACAGCCATGCTGGTCTGCCGTATGCCCCATTATAGAAGGGATCGTGGGGTATGCAATTTGCCCGGCTGCGCATCAGCCAGCGACTGACGCTAGCGCCCATCGCGGGCGTTGGCATTCGTACTGCACACCGCATAGGAGTACAGTAGTGGTGAGATGCGCAGGGGCGCGGTGACCTTCCTACTGCTGCACAGGAGCAACCGATGGACAAACCCGAAGCGATTTCACTGACCGATTCGATTGACTATCAGAAGGATGCGGTGGTCAGCAAGACGCTGATCAAGAAGGAGGCTGGGACGGTGACACTGTTCGCCTTCGATGCAGGCCAGGAGTTGAGCGAGCACACTGCACCATACGATGCGCTGGCCCACATCCTGGATGGGGCGGCAGAGTGGCGGGTTGGTGGGCAGTCCATCAACGCCCCGGCAGGAACGGTGGTCATGCTGCCCGCCAACGTGCCGCACGCCGTGGTGGCCCGCCAACCGTTCAAGATGCTGTTGACGATGATCCGGGCATGACCTCGCCCCCCGTCCTCTTCGAGAGGGTCACCCAACACCTTATCCCGAAAAAGGCCACGCCGGGCGAAAGGCCCGGCGCGGCGCGGACGGTCAGCATAGCCCCCACTACGGACCGGTCGTGACATTGGCGGCCAAGGGGATATCGGCCTCCGTTTCGACAAACAGGGTGCTGTAGCTCTGTGTGCCGAGGGCAAAATGAACAGTGTGAACCCGGTCGCCACCGCCAATGGGCGCATCAGGGGCCGCGCTGACGCACAGGCTGAAGCTCACGTTGCGGCAGGTACTATCTGACTCGCGGCAATCACCTGGCGTGACATTACCCTGAATCTTGGCCTCCAGGTAGGTCGGCAGGGCGTATCGGGTGAGCTGGTAGACTCGCACACCCACCATATTCTGAGGGTTGATGCTATCAAAGGGCGGAATCGGCGCGTTGGTGCTGGTCACCGTGAAGCGCGCGGGCATCTGCCAAGTGACATCCTGGCATACTTGTGGCCCACCTGCGACGACCGTGTAGCTTAATGCGCCCGATGGGGCGGGGCCGGAAGTCGCGGTCGCGCCAGGGCGGGCTGTGCCGGTCGCAGCCGCCACAGGGGTCGAGGGAGGCAGATCAGGGGCCAGCGGGACGCGGGCCACGTCAAACGGTTGCTGAATCTGCGTGATGCGCACCCACCCCTCGCGGCCTAGCGGCGAGCGCACCAGCAGCCAGCTCCCATTCAGGTCGCGCCCCAGGACGATCAGCGGTGTGCCCGCATCCATCTCCTGGATGACCTCGTACTGAGTCCCTGGGCCGGTTCGCATATTAGAGCCATAGGCCAGCACAGCCTGAGCCTGGCTGCTGGTCGGCGTGGCAAGCGGTGTGGGGGTTTCGACGACAGCGGGTGTTGGTGTCTCCAGAGGCAGCGGCGTGGGCGAAGGCAGGAATGTAGCCGTCGGCGATGGCTCCGGCGTGAACGTCGGGAAGGGGGTGTAGGTCGGCAGGGGCGTATAGGTCGGCGGAGGCGTGCCCCCCAGGACGCCGCATCCCGTCACCAGGAGCACAACGCCCATCATACTAAGGGTGGTCAGCAATCGTTTCATCGCGCTGTATTTTCCTCTGAGCATATCCTGTGCTGGGACGGCGCAAACTCGGGCCAGGCGTGCGTCCCGACAAAAACCGCGCAGATTGTACCCTGTCCTCAACGGATGGCAAGTCACACTTCAGTCCCCCCATCACAGGAGGGGATCGCAGGGGTTTGCGGCGGGGGGCGGTGTCCAAGCCAGCCTGTAAGCCGCGTTCTGTCCGGCGGCGCCTGGAACGCGCCGCCTGGGCGGCCATCTCTCTGGGACGGCTGTTGCCAGCCGCCTCAAGCAGCCTACCCGGGATTCAAACGGTGCGAGCCACACCTCATCCCTGCTTGGCCTTGCTCCGGGTGGGGTTTGCCTGGCCGCCCCCGTCGCCGGGAGCGCCGGTGCGCTCTTACCGCACCGTTTCACCCTCGCAGTCTAGGCGAGGCAGAGCTTCGCCCAGACTGCAATCTGCCTCTCTGTTGCACTGTTCCGTCGGGTCACCCCGCCTGGCTGTTAGCCAGCACCCTGCTCTGTGGAGCGCGGACTTTCCTCAGCCCGGACACGCCGGGCCGCGACCGCCCGGCCAACTTGGACGCGCCCTCCGCCGCAGACCCCCGGATCGGAGAACCCAATCCATTATACCTCCTGGGACCGACTCTCACCTGCGCCAGATCAGCTGAATGGCGGGAGGCTGTCGAGTGTCCCTTCCGCATTGAGCATCACGACGCGCGTGCCGCGTTCGCGGATCAGGCGGGCCGGGTTCCCAGCCACAATGGTATAGGGGGCCACATCGCTGGTCACGACCGATCCTGCCGCCACAACAGCCCCCTCGCCCACTGTCACCCCCTTGAGGATGATGGCCCGTGAGCCGATCCAGGCATAGTCGCCAATGGTGATCGGCGCGTCGCGCCGCTGGAAGTCCGGGGCGTCGGGGTCGTGATCCGAAGTGTACAACGCCACTTCGTGCCCAAAGGTAACGCAGTTGCCGATGGTGATCGGCGCACCGGCAACGAAAAAGGTGCGGGGGATAGAACAGCCGCGCCCGATCTTGATCTCTCGCACGCGCCCACCCAGGAAAACACAACCCATCCACAGGGCCGTGTCAGGGCCGATCTCGATCCCGACGATATGGCGAAAATACCACAGGCGCAACCTGACCAGCGGCAGCCAAGTCACCAGTTGGTTGACTGCATAGACCTTGAAGAAGAGATGGATTCGGGTGCTGATCCAGTCGCGCAGCCGTCGCATGGTCGCTTGAAGTCCTCCGCAGACCGCTGGAGTATAACCTGCCGCGCCCACCAGGCCAACGGAGGCTGGTCATTCGCCAGCCGTCGCGCGGCGGCCCAAGTGCTCCAGCATGAGGGCCATCACCTCGCCGAAGGGCTGGCGTTCGAAAAGCAACGTCACGGCGGCAAATACAGCCAATGCCAGCCCCCCTTTGAATATCAGTGTCATCAGCAGCCCCACGTGGGCTACCTGCCCAACCCCGTACAACAGCGGCGTCAGGATCAGGGTCATCGCAGCAGGCAGGGCGTAGATCGGCAGCGCATTGATGCCCGTCAGTTGTTGGGCAGCACGCTCGCTGATCGCCAGGCCCAGCAGCATCATCAGGCTGACCGCGACAGACATCCCCGCCGCGCCCCACCCCAGCACCGCAACCGGCCCAGCGATCAGCAGGAAGACCGCCTGCACCAGGACGATCCGGTTCCACTGCTTCTCATGACGCAGGGCGGTGAGCAGGATGCCATGATTCTGGAACAGGGGTCGCCCCAGGATGTACAGAAACATCAGCCGGATCAGAGGCACAATGGGCAACCAAGTCGGGCCAAGCCACAGGGTGACGATCTCCTCCGCCGCTCCCAGCATGACGACACTCGACAGCGCGATGACCCGCGCCAGGATCCAGGTCGTCAGACGGTAGGCGCGGGCCAAGACCTCTTGCCCTGCCGCCCCGCTCTGCGAGTAGAGCGCCATACTCATGCTGGCGATCACACCACCCACCACATCCAGCGGGATCTTGGCCCGCGCGTAGGCCTGGCTGTAGAAGCCCAGCTCGCGCTCCCCGCGAAATGTGCCCACCAGCCAGTCGTCGAACTCGAAGGTGATCATGCCCAGCAGGCTGCTCATCCACAGCGTCGCGCTGAAGGAGACCGTATCGCGCGCCACAGCTTCATCCCACACAAAGACGGGCCGCCAGCGGGTGACCAGCCATGCGCCGATGCCCGGCACCAACATCAGCATGGCTGTATCGGATAGCACCGCCAGCAGGGGAAGGCCAAAGTAGGCCAGCGCCACACTGATCGCCATGCCCAACGCTGCGCTCAGCACCCGCAGCTTGCTGAGCACATCCTGCCGCAGTTCCCTTTCGAGGATGTACAGCGGGGTCGAGGTGAGGGACTGAGCGACCGCGATCCCCAACAGAATGAAGATCGCCTGCCAGCAGGCGGACGAGCACATCTGAGGCACGATCACCGCCGCAGCCGCAGCGATGATCAGCCCCACCCCCGTGCTCATCAGTTCTAGGATGTACTGTGTCGCCAGACGGGCGGCGTTCTGGTGCGGATCGGCGATCACGACCGGGCGCAGATCCACCCGCAGCACCGACAGGAACGACGCATAGGCCGTTGCCAAACCGACCACACCGTAAATGGCCGGGTCGATCAGGCGGAAGAGGATCGCCGTCTTGGCGATGCCGATCCCGACCATTGTGTACTGTGCAAAGCCCTGGTAAGCGGCGCCGCGCAGCGCCCGGCGCGCGATCTGTCCCGTGGTCAGAGGTGGTGACTGGCCCATCAGAACCGGGCAGCTTAGCAAGGCTTGCTCAGCGCCCCTAGCCCGCCAGTGTAATAGGCAGGGAGGCGCTGGGCGGATGCAAACTCAGCAAAGGCCGTATTCTTCCCCACGTCATCAGACATCAACACGCCGCCGGGCCGGACGTGTGGCCAGGCCGTGTGGAACTCCCACAGCATGTGCGTGTAGCTGTGGTCGCTATCGTGGGTGAACACGTCCACCTGGGGCACCTGGGCGAACACTTGGGGCAGCAGGACGCGGGCATCGCCCAGGTGCTGGTGATGGCGCACCCGCAGCCTGTCCGGCACAACCCACCCAGAGCCTTGGCCTTCCGGCAATCCGGCGTGCAGCCAGTCGCCGTCGGATTGCTTGCCAAACGGGCCGCTGGGCGGCAGATCGACCGTGTGTAGCTCTCCCTGCCCATTCCGATCCATCGCTCGCAGCATGAAGGCCGACGAGTTGCCCGGCGTGCCCCCTGTCTCCAGCACGATCTTGGGCTTCAGCAACCGCACTAGCGCATACTGGACGATCCCATGAAAGAACAGGCTGCCCGCCTCATGCCACAGAAACATGAAGTCCGTGCCGCGTGGCATATGGCCGATGGCGACACGATATCGCTCATACAGCTCAGCTAGGAAAGTACGATCCCCTCTAATCTCCTGCATTGCGCCCCACGCCGCAGCCCTATTCGCGTTGCAGAGGGAGGCAAGCATTCGCACCGCGCGGCGCACCTGCGCGAAGTGGTATCCCACGCGCAGCGGATCATGGCAATATCGCAGGCCCTCCCACACAGTAGCAGGAGGGATCGGAACCTGGATGAGGTCATTCATATAAGGTCAAGAGTCCTAGCGGAATGGATAGGAGGAACCTCAAGTTGCCTTGGAGCGGATTAGGGTATGGATATGCTCTACCAGTTGGCGCGGCGTCACTGGTTTGGTCAGATACAAGTCTGCGCCCAACTCCTCCGCATAGGCGCGCATGACGCTCTGTTCATGGGCGGTCAGAATGATGATCGGGGTGCGCTTTTTCTCCCCATCCAACTCTCGGATTTGCTCAATGACCTGATAGCCGTCAATGCCTGGCATGGCAATATCCACGATCACCAGATCAGGCCGGTGCTCGCGGAACATCTGCAGCCCGATCTCGCCATCCACCGCGCTGAGCACTAGGAAGTCTGCCTTGCTGAGAGCCAGATCGAGCATCTCGAGGATGATGCGGTCATCGTCGATCAACAGGATACGAGCTTGGGTCATCTTCGTCCTCCCAGCGAGAGCGGTGCGCGCCATTCAGCATACGCCGGGCGCGGATCGAGTGCAAGTCAACCGCAACCCCACAAGGGGGCCAGTCAAACAGAGATTTGCCATCTGTGCGTTGTGAATTAGCGTGCCAACAGATGGGCCACCCATAGATAGAATCCTCCCAGGATAAACATATATATATCGCCGACCCATAACACAGCACGCCACACCGAGCGCAGCGGAAAGTCCATAAACAGCAGAGCCACAGTCAGCAAGATGACCGGGATGAGGGCCATCAGGGCGGCGAACACCAGGCCAGGTGGGCCAATGGTCCGACGGGTGGCGACCCTCAACTGCCAGGCAGCGAACGCCAGAAAGATCGCGCCGATGGCCTGGTAAAGGGCGGGCGGCAGCAGCGGCGCGCGCCCAAGCACCCCGTCCACCCGGGCAGGCAGCAGCACCAATGCGGCGCCCAGGAGCCAGTTAAGCAGCATATCCCCAAACAAAATCTGAAGGACAAACTTTTGGGCGTCCTGGGGAGAGGTCAACAGGTTCACGCCTGCGCCCCCTTGTGTGGGGATTCATCAAACATTGAACGGATCAGGGCAAGCTGGCGGGCGGCAGGGTCACGCCATTTCGGCTCACCGAGCTGCAAGTAGGCGTCCAGATCGTCCATGGCGGCCTGATAGTTGCCGGTGGCCTGGTAAGCCATCCCGCGATTGAACAGCGCCACTGGCCAGTTGGGGTGGATCGTCAGCGCGGCAGTCAGGTCACGGACGGCGTGGGTGGCCCGGCCCAGCTCGCGCCACAACAGGATGCCGCGCTCCAGATAGGCGACGCCCAGGCCGGGATTCAACTCGGCGGCCCGCCCGTAGCTCTCCACCGCGCTAATGAACTCCTGGCGGTCGCTGTAGACGATGCCGTAGTGCCGGTGCACTCGTCCCGACCACAGGTGGAAGAACGCCTGCACCTTGTGCCATAGGCTGGATGAGCGTTGCGTGCGGTTCATAACTTCCCTCAGGCGCAATAGCCTGCTCCCTAGCGGATCGTGGTGGCATTCACTATAACCTAAAGGCCCTTTTGCGCAAGAGGGGAAATCATGTAGAACAGCCATACTGACCGCACCAGGTGGCCGCGGAAACACGAGAGTCGCCCCCCTGCGCTGGCTTGCCCCTCAGCCCTCAGCAATTCACCTAATTTACCCCGTCAACGTGGTGCCCTATACTACTCTTAGGCTGACTCGCGTTCCCGACATGCAGACAAGTTGAGGTCAACACCATATGACCACCTCCGATCTGTCGGTGTTCTTCCGACCCAGCGGCGTGGCAGTGATCGGCGCATCGCGCGAGCCGCAGAAGCTCGGCCACGGCGTGGTACGCAATCTGCTCAATGTGCGTTACGAGGGGCCAATCTACCCCATCAACCCCCACGAGGAAGAGATTCTGGGCCTGAAGGTATACCCCACCATCGCTGATGCGCCCGACCCACTCGACCTGGCGGTGATCGTCGTGCCCGCGCCCATCGTTGGGGCCCAGGTCGAGGCGTGTGGGCAGCGCGGTGTGAAAGGGGCGATCATCATCAGCGGCGGCTTCCGCGAGACGGGGCCAGAGGGCATGGCACGCGAGCAGGAGGTCAAGCGTATCGCGGAGCAGTATGGGGTCCGGATCATCGGCCCTAACTGCATCGGCACCATCGACGCGCATACCCCCCTCAACACCACGTTCGTGGTCGGGATGCCGCGCCCCGGTGACATCGCCTTCCTGTCGCAATCGGGCGCGGTGGCCGCCGCGGTGATGGACTGGGCAGCCGGTTCCGGGGTAGGCTTCAGCCGGATCGTCAGCCTGGGCAATCAGGTGGATGTGACCGGGGCGGAGATGCTGGGCGCAATCGGGCGCGATGGACGGACGCGGGTTATCACTGGCTACATGGAGGGCGTCAGCGACGGGCGGGCGTTCATCGAGGCAGCCAGCCAGGCTGCCCGCGACCTGCCGGTGGTGTTTCTCAAGGCGGGGCGCGGCAGCAGCGGCGCCAAGGCGGTCGCCAGCCACACGGGCGCGCTGGCGGGCCATAACGAGGCGTATGAGGCCGCTTTTCGGCGCGCCGGCGTGCTGGGGGCGCGTACGATGGAGGAACTGTTCGACTGGGGCCGCGCCCTGGCCTGGCAGCCACTCCCCCGAGGAAACCGGGTGGCGATCCTGACCAACGCAGGCGGCCCGGCGATCCTGGCTGCCGATGCGCTAGAGGACGTGGGCATGACGCTTGCCCCGCTGGAGCCAGAGACCAAAGCCTTCCTGCGGCGGCGGGTGTTTGCGGCGGCCAGCGTTGAGAATCCGGTGGATGTGCTGGCGGGCGCTGGCCCGGCCACCTACGCGCTGTGCCTTGACGCGCTGTTGACCGACGAAACGGTGGACGCCGTGATCGTCATCCAGGCCCCGCAGGACTGGTTCGAGCCGGTGAGCCTGGCGGAGGTTATTGGCGAGGTTGCCAACAGCACCCTGGGGCAACAGAAGCCGATCCTGGCGGTGATCATGGGCTTGGCCTCGACCAGCGATGCGACCCAGATTCTGCATCGGCGGCGCATCCCCAACTACGCTTTCCCGGAGCGGGTCGGCAGCACGCTGGGGGCTATGTGGTGGCGCAAGCAGTGGTTGGACGGCCTGGAAAGCCAGCTCTTGCCAGAACAGCCCTCCGATGTGGACATCGATACCGCCCGGATGACCATTGACGCCGGGCTGGAAGTCAACCGGGCGCTGGCGGGTGCGGAGCCAGACGCTCCTGTGGAGGGGTGGATGACGCCCGACCAGGTCGAGGCGCTGCTGGCGGCCTATCAGATCGCCACGCCCGGCAGTGGCCTGGCCCCCAACATTGAGCAGGCGCTGGCGCTGGCGGAGACGGTGGGCTATCCGGTGGCGCTTAAGCTGGCGGCAACCGGGGTGACACACAAGACGGACATCGGCGGCGTGACACTGGATGTGCAAACACCCGACGCGCTGCGGGAGGCATTTGCAGCCATGATGGAGCGCCTGCGTGAGCGCGCGCCCGAACTGGTGGTGCAGGGCGTTTACGTGCAAAACATGGTCAGGGGCCAGGCAGAGCTGATCGTGGGCGTGGTGCGCGATCCCCAGTTCGGCCCGCTGGTGATGGCGGGCGTCGGCGGCACACAGGTGGAACTGAAACGCGATGTGGCCTTCGATCTGGCTCCGCTCTCGGCCCGGCAGGCAGAAGACCTGCTGGATCGCACCTCGGCGGGGCGGTTGCTGGCGGGCTTCCGTGGCCAGTCGCCCGCCGACCGGGCTGCCGCTGTGGACGTGATCCTGCGGCTGGCGCAGATCGCGCTCGACTGGCCGGAGGTGGCGGAGATCGAGATCAACCCACTGATTGTGTTGCGCGAGGGCGACGGCGCGGTGGCGGTCGACGCGCGGGTCCGATTGAGCACAACAGGGTGACCGATCCGTTAGAGCCTGGTTCTACAGGTTGGTTAGGGCATACAGGGCAGCCCTTCCGGTGACACCGGCGACTTGCAGTACCGTTCCACCGCTAGGTCAACAATGGTGTTGATCAGCCGCTCGTAGCTCCAGCCCGCCGCCTGCGCCTCGAGGCACAGGTCGCTGTAGCCGGGGTTCAGGCCAGGCAGCGGGTTAACTTCCAGGATGTAGGGACGGTTGTTGTCCTCCTCATCCAGCCGGAAATCCACCCGGCCTACATCCTTGCAGCCGATAACGCGGAAGACCGCCGCCGCCAGCAAGTTCAACTGGCGGACCATCGCCTCATCCAGGGGGGCAGGGCAGAAGTAGTAGAACTCGTCGGCCAACTCCACCTTCATGCGGTTGGTATACAGGCCCGCCTCCGAGGGGTCATAGCGCCCCGTGTCCACTTCCAGGGGTGGAAAAAAGGTCAGGCTAGTGGGCAGGATGGTCGGCGCGGTGCGCTCGCTGAGGCGGCGAGCCGCGTTGGGCCTGAGATTGCCCACCATGCCGATAGTGATCTCGCGGCCCTTGATGTAGTGCTCGCACAGCACAGGCTGGTTGTAACGCTTGCTCTGCTTGTCCACCTGCTCCCGAAGTTGCGCCACCGTGTAAACAATACTCTCTGCGCTGACGCCCACGCTGGTCCCTTCGCGGCTGGGTTTGCAGAACAGGGGAAACTTCAACTCGCCGTCCGGGCCGAGCAGATCGGTATCGACTGGCTCATCCGGCTGCTCAAAGGTCTGGAACTCCGGCGTCGGCAGCTCATGGTAAGTCAGGATGCGCTTGGTCATCGGCTTGTCGAGGGCTAGGGCCAGCGTCATGACCTTGCTGCCGGTGTAGGGGATACGCAGCATCTCCAGCACGCTCGGAACTTGCGCCTCGCGGCCATCCCCCCAGTGCCCTTCGGCGATGTTAAAGCACAGGTCGGGCTTGTAGCGGCGGAGTTTCTCAACCAAGCTGAAGGGCGGCTCGAGGCGGGCCTCCATGAACTCAGCCTCGTGCCCGCCACTGGCAAGGGCCGTCAGAATGGCTTCGATGGTCTTATAACTGTCCAGATCATCCCACTGATCGGGGGGCATGCCTTCCCAGGTCGGAGCGTTATCCTTCAGATTAGCCAGCAGGGCGATCCGCATGAGGTGTTTTTCTCCTCCTTGCGCCTAGAGTCCCCCTATTATAATGGGTTGCTGCGATGCCATCTATCGGAACAGGGGGCTAATCCGGGTAGGGCACGACTAGATCGCCCTCATCGGGGATGGCGAGGTCCATGACCGGGTCGCCCTGGTAGACCACCACACCATGATGCCACGCCATCACGAAGCCATTATGTTCGCTGCGGAGCAGACCATCCTGACCGACGACGGGCTGGCCGAAGATATCGGTCAGCCGGGCGAGTGGCTGGCCCTTGTGCACGGTCTCGCCGGGCCGCGCCAGGCGATGCACGATGCCCGCCTGCGGTGCATAGGGATGGACATGCCGCCGCACCGGATAGCCGGGCCGGATCACCGGGATGCCTTCAATGGGTTCCATGCCGCCGGGCAGCATACCCAGCCAGCGCATCACGTTGCGCAGCCCTGCACAGCACGCCTCCACCACACCGCGATCGATGTGCATCCACGAGCCTAGCTCAATGGTCGCGGCAGGGATGCGGGCGCCGTTGAGCACCGAGCCGCTGACCGAGCGATGCAGGTTCTTGTTGACATAGTCGGTGGCGACAAACTCGTTGACGGTGGTAAATCCAAAGGCGTCCAGCATTTCCCCCACGCGGGTCTGAAGCTGACGCGCTTGCGCGCGCGTGGGGCCGGGTCCGCGCTCCTTGCGGTAGAAGACCGGATCGCGGAAGGCAAAGGGGATCGATCCAACCCAGGCATTGTGCAGATCGAGCAGGCAGGCTGCGCCGCTCGCCACAATCGCATCGTAGAGGCGCTGGTAGGCCTCTTCGATCTCTGAGCGCGGCTTGTCCTCCGAGTCCAGACCCTCTAAGTCCTTCTGGTCCTTGATAGGAGTGGGGAAGAGGCGGTTCGGATCGGTCTGAAGGTAGTAGGGCAGGCGTTGTTTGGTGCGTAGCCCGGCGGGGTTGAGGGCCAGGACGACGACCACTGTGCCACGCAACACCGCAGGCAGGTCGGGCGTGAGCAGGTTGTGAATCACGATCAGGCCGGTATGTTCGCCGCCATGAATGCCGGTAGTAAGCCATATCACTGGGCCGTCTGGTTCCCGTCCCTGGGCGATCAGGACGGGAAGCCGGTCTGTGCCGCCAGTGGGCAATGTCACCGCATCAAACCAGCCGGTGACGATCTCGCCGGGGCGGGCGGTGGCGGTTCCGAGGGTCAGCGTGGACATAGGTGTTCCTTCTCCTGGGGCCTGGGGGCGTCTAGATACCCTCGAGTCATCAGATACATAGAGAACGCAAAGAGTACCATAGTGGAGGTAACGATAACAGTTGCTCCCAGCTCCAAACAGACTTCCCAGCCAGCCATCGCCTTACTCCCCCCTACCGGGCGCAGACCACACGCTCCACTCCCTGGCGTGCTCCGCAGCCAGCAGGGTCAGCAGCGTGATCTGGCGCATCCCGGCCACCACCGGATCGATGTGGATATACTCGTTCACGGTATGCGCCTCGCCGCCGGTCGTGATCCCCACGCAGATCGCCGGGATGCCGCGTGACAGCGGGATGTTGGCGTCCGTCGAGCCAACCTCGCGGGTGATCGACCCGGCGTCGGCTGCGCGGAGCGCGTGCTGGGCTGCCTGCACCAGCGGATGGTTGGCGGGAAGCGCCGCGCTGGGGCGGTCACCGACCACCTCGATGGTAACTGTCAGCCCCTGTGGGGGCTGCACCCGCTCAACCACCGCCCGCACGCTGCGCTCCAAGCGATCCAGCGCAGCGCCATCCACCGAGCGCAGGTCAATGGATAGGCTCGCCTCGGCAGCCAGGGTGTTGATCGAGGTGCCGCCCTCGATCAGTCCGATGTTCAGGGCGGAGCGGGGCCGCCGTGCTGGAGTAACATCATCCACCAGCGCGGCCCCGATCCGCAGCAAGTGATGGATGGCGCTGGGGCGGCCCGCGTGCAGCCAGCTATGGCCGCCCGGTCCGCGTACTGTCACCTTCAGGCGGCGGACCCCCATCCCAGCGTGGAAAATGCGTCCCAGCCCGATCCCTTCCAGCACCAACACCAGGCCGACCTGCCCAGCGAGGACATCGCAGGCACGACGCATTCCCCGCAGGTCGCCCAGCCCTTCTTCCCCCACGGTCGCCACCCACCAGATGGCAGCGGGCGGCCTGGCAGGTTGGTCAACCAGGGCCTCCGCTAGTCGGAGCATCGCCGCCACACCGAGGCTGTTGTCGCCGATCCCCGGCCCGGCTAGCGTCCCGGCAGTCGGGTCATGGCGGACGGCCAGATCGGTCCCCAAGGAGAACACGGTGTCCAGATGAGCGCTGACCATCAGCGCCGGAGAGGAGGCATCGGAGCCTGGCATGTGCCCATAGACGTTGCCGACCTCATCGCGCTGCACCTCATGAAGCCCTATGGCATCGAACCGCGCCCCCACCCACGCGGCCCGCTGCCCTTCGGAGAAGGTGGGAGCTGGGATGCGCTGGATGGTCAGCGCGTCAGCCAGCACCTCCGCCTGGGCCTTGGCCCACTGCGTCAGCAGCGCCGCGATCTCAGGCCGGGTCGTCATGGATTTAACCAGGTGGTGTATCGAAGGCAATTGCCCTCCGCGCGTGCTCAAGGGGGATATCAGCGCCATTGTATTCGCAACGGCGGATCAGGGAAACTGGCTGCTGCGTGCCCGGCAGGATATTTTCGCAACCATGTTATCCCCATGCCCGCCCCATCCCCGCTGCATCGCTCACTTGTGCTGATTCCAGAGGCGGGACTATAATCCGACGCGATGACGGGGTAAGGCGATGGCGGACGAAACAATTCTGCTGATTGAGCGCGCAGGCAAGAAGGGGCAAACCTTCGCCGCTGCGTTGGAGCGCAAGGGGTACAAGGTGGACGTGGTCTCCGCCGGGCACCTGGCAATGAAGCACGCCAGGGTCAAGCGCCCTGCCGTGATCGTGCTCAACGCTGCCTCGCTCGGCAGCAGCGGCGTGCGGATTGGCCGCACCATCCGCCAGGCCATCGACGGCGTGCCGCTGATCCACATCCTGCCCAACGATGTGGCCGACATCGAGCTTCAACAGGCCAGCGCCGACGAGGTGATGATCATGCCCTTCACCCCCCGCAAGCTGATCAACCGCCTCAAGCACCTGATGCCGGGGGGGCGGAAGGACGCGATCCAGGTCGGCCCCATCCGGCTGGCGACCGGGGTGCGGATCGTCGAGGCGCACGGGCGAGAACAGCGCCTTACTCCCAAGACGGCCAGCCTGCTAGCGGTGTTCCTCAACCACCCCGGCGAGGTGCTTGACCGGGGCTTCCTGATGCGGCAGGTATGGCATACAGACTACATCGGGGATACGCGCACGCTGGATGTGCACGTGCGCTGGGTGCGCGAGGCCATCGAGCCGGACCCCACGGCCCCGCGCCACATCGTCACTGTGCGGGGGATCGGGTACAAGTTCGATCCAGAACCCAGCGGAGCGGGGGACTGAGCTTCCCCCCCCCCGCCGCGAAGCGACAAAAAAAACCAGCCGAAGCTGGCTCAGCGCGAGTGTGCCGAGGCGGACCGGCACTATGGCCCGCTTCGCTTATTCGGCTGTTGCGGTGGCTTTCTTGGTAGGCCGGCGCGTCCGTTTGGGCTTGGCTTCGGCTTCCCCTTCAGCAACAGCCGCGGCGGCGGCCTGGGCTGCCGCTGCCTGAGCAGCAACCGCTTCCTTCTCCATCACAGCCAGGCGCTTCATCAGGCGAGACTTGCGACGCGCCGCGTTCCGCTTGTGGATCGCGCCCTTGGTGGCCGCGTGATCCAGATAGCTGGCCGCTTCTCGCACGGCCTCACGCGAGGCTTCCAGATCGCCGGACATCATCGCCGCGCGGGCCTGCTTGACCTCGGTGCGGGCGCGGGTGCGGTGGACGCGGTTGCGAAGGCGGCGCTTCTCGATCTGCTTGATGCGCTTCCGGGCGGACTTGGTGTTCGCCAAGAGGCACCTCCTGTACAAGATGACAATGGGCTAAGATTGTAGCGCACGCGGCAGGGGTTGTCGAAATTTGGCTTGTGTGCTCCCCCTCCCCTACCGACGACGGGCAGCCCCATCCGCAGAGAGGCGTGGCCTACAGTGGTTCCAGCTCGCGCTCGACGACCGCTTCGTAGTGAGCACGGAGCTGTCGGTAAATCGGCCCCGGCACGCCACCGCCGACCGGGGCAGCCTCGATCTGGACGATGGGCACGATCCCGCGTGAGGCGCTGGTCAGCATCGCCTCGGTGATTCGCGGCAGGTCATCGCGGCGGATCGGCTCCAGCCGGACGGGTAGCACATCAGCAGCCACGTCGAGCAGGATGCCACGTGCGATTCCATGCAGCACCCCCTCCGGCGAGGTGCGGAGCGTGCCCTCCAACACGGCGTAGAAGTTGCTGCTGGTTCCCTCCAGGATGCGCCCTTCGCCGTTGCACAGCAGATATTCGTAGCAGCCGTCTGCGTGAGTGGCCTCGATCTCCCGGCGGCGCTCGATGAACTGCGAGTTCTTGGCGAGCGGCTGCTCGCGGCGTGCGTTGACCAGGCCCACCTTCACACCGCGCTCATACATCTCGGCGGGCGGCGCGGCAAACGGTTCCAGTGCGATCAGCGCCGTATCGGGTGCGCTGAATGGCACGGTCAGGCGGATGCGGCACAGCTCGAGGCCGCTGGCATCAAGGGCGCGGCGCATCATCACCCGCAGCCATTCGTCAGCAACCGGATAGGGTTGTTCCAGCAGCGCTGCCGACTTCCGCATCCGCTGGAAGTGGTGGCCCAGGCGCAACACCCGGCGGCCCGGGTAAACGCGCAGGACAGTGTACACGCCATGCCCGGTCTTGAGTGTGGCCTCGTCGAGGGTATCGGCTTCCACATCGAGGCGAGTCAGGCGGTCGGATTCGGCGCAATAGACGATGATTCGTCCCACGGAAGCTCCTCACTAGTGGGCGGGTCGTGGATCGTGGGCAGCATCCGGCGTATAGCTTACCCCATTTGTAGCGGGCTGTCCGCCGAAGGCCGCCCATCCCTACTTCGGATAGGCTGCCACTGCTGTTGCCACCGGCCACCACGAGTCGATCACCTGGACGCGGTCCCCAACCCGGATCGCCAGCCCGGTCGAGCCGCCGCCATCCAGGTTGAAGGCGACGTTTAGGTTCAGGTCCGGCGTGGTGGCGAGCCAATCGCGCAGCGCGTACAGCGATACCGCCCCGAAGTCGTTGACGATGAACAGGATGTTCCCCTCCCGATCTTGCGCCACGGCGGTGCGGCGGCTGGCCTCCGGCTGGAAGTTGAAGCTGGCCGGGATGCCGCCCTCCTCCAGCAGCGTCGGGCGACCCTGCACCGCGTAGTCGAACGTCTCGCCGGGCTGCACGGGGTTGTGCCGCAGAGACCGCACCCTGACTTCACCGCCGCTGACACTCAACATACCGCCAAACGACGGCAGGCTCTCGCCATGTGGCTCGCCCCCCTCCACCACCAGCCCAATCACCGTCTCCCCCGGCTCAAAGAACGCCCCATTGATCAACACGGCGGCTCCCGTCCGCTCCGACCAGTGCGCCACGGTGGCCGGCTCGTCGAGCGCGTAGTGCACCCGCAGGTCGTAATACGCCGGGTTGATACGCACCAGGGTGATCTCGACTGGGCCACTCACCCCGCTGACCCACATCCAGGCTACGCGCAATTCCAGCCCCGGCGCAAGTTGCTCCCAACCCGGTTGCGGCATCACCGGCGGTGGGCTGGGGGTCGCCGCACCGGACGGATCGAGCGTGCCCAGCGGGATCGGGGCCAGGGTCGGCAGCGGGGTGCGGGTCGGTCGGGGCGTGGGCGCGGCGGTCGCGGAAAAAGGCGCGCAGGCTAGCAGGGTCAGGAACAGAGGCACAAGCGCCCCGCACCGGCGATCCTGTGCGTTGGGAAGGTAACCCCGCTTTCGTGCCGGGGCAGAGCGAGGGCGCTTTAGCGCCCTTGTCTCACCCTTGCCGGGGCATTGATGCCCCGGCAGGTGATGCATCATCATCCTCACCACCCCATCGCCAGCCGCACCAGGATGCTCACCCCAAAGCCGATGATGATCAGGTTGCCGATCAGGCTGAGCACCCACCGCAGGTTAGGCGGCAGGCCCCGCCGCGCTAGCGCCCCGAAGACCGCCAGCAGCGATTGCCACGACAGCGACGCCAGCCCCGCTCCGGTCACGAACAGCAGCCGGTCGGGCAGCGAATCGACGCGCCCGCCGCCGCCCAGGATCAGCGCCGCGAAGTAGGCGATGGTCAGG
>DAOTYF010000048.1:0-43096 GCA_034434995.1 Anaerolineae bacterium | reverse complement strand
AGAATGAGCAGGATGGTCAGAGCGACAGAAGCCAGTGTCGCTAGCAGGAAGAACGTGGTGATCACCCCGTAGATTCCCCCCGATGGCCGCTGGCGGGGTTGCCTGGGTGGCCGCTCCTCTTCCAGCGTGGCGGGTTGATCTTCCTCGTAGTGGCTGAACAGGTCGAAGTCGCTCACTGGATCTCGTATCGTGGTGGCGTGGGTGCGCAGCGTGCCCCTGCGAAGATGGAGTCTGGCGTATCTAATTCTGCTTGAAGTTGACAATCGCCAGATTTTTGTCGCAGCTTGCGATCATCTGCACCTGCACCACCGGGGAAAGAGGGCCACCGGATGTATCCACCACCTGCACATAGAATAACCCGCTGGTGGGTGCGTCATTCACCGACCGCTCCCAACTGGCAGAGCCATAAGCCGAAGGCCCGCTACCCGAAACCAGGGTCTCATCGATCCCGCCGCCCGTGACCCGCACCCGCACCCCCGGCTGGGGGCTGCCGTTGCGGTCGAAGATCTGGCCCGCAATGCCAGCCCAATTGCAGCCAGCGCCGTTGGCGAAGTTGGCGGTGTAAACGATAGAGCCGCTCAGAGAATAACTCTGCGCCGGGTCCGTTGGCAGCGGGGTGTTGGTCGGCAGGGGCGTATTAGTCGGCACAGGGGTATTCGTGATGGTTGGCGTGTTCGAAGGTGTCGGCGTGTCGGTCGCCGTGGGCGTGTTAGTCGGCGTAGGGGTGGTAGTCACCGTCGGTGTGCGAGTGACGGTCGCCGTCAGAGTCAGGGTGATGGTCGGCGAGGCGGTCCAGGTCGGGTTAATAGTCGGCCCGGCTAGGGTGGCTGTCTCAGTTGGGATAATGAATAGAGTCGGCGCAGCGCCGACAGTGCGCGGGCCGGCAACCGGCCCGGTTGCCCCCGTTGCTGCCAAAACGACCACGCCCACACACACGAGGATGGTTAAAACCAGCATCAAGATGGTGACGAGGTTGTAAACCAAGACCGGCGCTGGGGAACGCTCTTCCATCATGCTGGTGACTCCTTCACGAGCGAAGTGCCGATACACACAGACAGTCGTCTACAGGACGATCCGGTCGGGCCGACACCTGGTCTGGCCCAACTATACCCGATCAGTCAGGAGGGCAGGATGATCAACTGCTCGATCTGCGCGCCGCTGCGTAGGCTTTGTTGCCATGCCTGGATGGCACGCTGGATCATCAGGTCGCGCGTCTCGTCCTCCACTGGTCGGGCAGGATCGAACTCGAGGGTCTGGATGATATGAAAGCCCAGCGCGCTTGGCACCACTGCGCTGATCTGCCCCGGCTGGAGGGCGAAGGCTGCCTCCTCCACCTCTGGCACCAACAATCCCCCTCGCGGGAACCAGCCGAGATCGCCGCCATTATCCCGCGCGGTAACATCAGCCGAATACTGCGCCGCCAGCGCACCAAAGTCCTCGCCTGCCTGAAGCCGAGCCAACACCTCTTCGGCTTGAGCCTGGGTATTGACCAGAATATGCCTCGCGTGCACCTGCTCCGTGGTAGTGGGCACTGATTCGATCAGGGGGGCGATCAGGCGTTGCGTTGCCAAGTCAAGCCGGATCACCTCGCGGAATTCCTCCAGGGTATAGTAATTCTCGGCCAGCCAGGTATCAAAATACTCCTGCCCCGTCTCAGCGATCATCCCGCCAATCACCTGGTCTACCTCTGAATCGGTGATAACAATCCCCTGTGCGGCTGCCATCTGCCGAATCAGCTCCTGCTCAACCAACAGGTCGAGCACCTGCTGCTCGTAACTCGCCTGGTCGGCCACCACGAAGCCAAGCGCCGTTCGTCCGGCCTCAAAGCGAGCCAGCTCCCGGCGAAATGTCTCAACAGCGATTGGCTGTCCGTTGACCAACGCTGCCACCTCAGTGGCTGGATCAGTGGGAGCGGTGTCCGTCGGGCCACCGGTCAGCGGTGGCGGAGTGAGCGCGGGTTGACCCCCGCACGCGGTCAGAAGACCACTGAGCAGCATGATCGCACCGATGATGCTCCAATTGGAGAATCGCTTCACAGGCCCTCGCTGGATGGCAATCTCAAGCATCCGACAGTCTACTCGGAATGGGAGCATTCTGCAACCGGAGGGTTGCGAGTGCGGGGGGTCCTAGATGGTTGCCAGGTAACGGTGGATGTGCTGCACCGCAACCGCTCCCTCGCCTACTGCCGAGGCGATGCGCTTGCTTGACCCGCTACGCACATCCCCCGCAGCGAAGATGCCCGGCACACTGGTCTCTAGCAGGAAGGGGTCGCGGGCCAACTTCCACGACTTCGGCGGGCGCCCATCATGGTACAAGGCCGGACCGGTCAGAATGTAGCCCTCGGAGTCACGCTCCAACAGCTTTTCGACCAGCTCCGTGCGCGGGGCCGCCCCAATGAAGATGAACATGGCCGCAGCCGGGACTGTCCGGGTTCCACCCGTCTCCTGATGGCGGAAGGTGATCGCCTCCAGGCGATCTTCCCCATGAACCTCCAGTACCTCCGCCCCCTCCAGCACGCTGATGTTAGGGGTCGCGTGAATCTGGTCCACAAGATAGCGCGACATCTCCTTGCTGATCTGGCTGCGTACCAGCATGGTCACGCTGCGAGCGTAGCGGGAAAAGAACATCGCGCCCTGCCCGGCAGAATTGGCGCCGCCAACCACATACACATCACAGTCGCGGTAGTAGGCCGCTTCCGTAAGTGCCGCGCCGTAGTACACACCCGCCCCCGTGATGGGTTCGATGCCTGGCACATCGAGCTTGCGGACGGAGACGCCAGTGGCGATCAACAACGCACGGCACGATACGTCCGTGCCGTCGCCGAGCGTCACGATCCGGTACGGGTCTTCGATCCGGATACGAGTCGCTTCTTGTGGGGTGAGGATTTCGACGCCGAAGCGTCTGGCCTGGCTGGTGGCCCGCCGGGCCAAGTCGGCCCCGCTGAGGCCCTTGGGGAAGCCGAGATAGTTCTCAATACGCGAACTGGTTCCAGCCTGGCCGCCTGGTGCGGCGCGCTCGACCATCAGCGTCCGCAGCCCTTCTGATCCCCCATACACGGCTGCTGCCAGCCCCGCCGGGCCACCGCCCACGATGATCAGATCGTAGAAAGGGTGGCTGGCCTCCATCTGCAAACCGATCTTGCGGGCCAACGTCTGGCTGTCAGGCTGGATCAGCGTCTCCCCATCCGGGAAGAACACCACCGGCAGACGGTACTCCCCACCGGTCAGCGCCTCAACCAGTGCGCGGGCTTCGGGGTCTGTCTCGATGTCGAGCCACTGGTAGGGGATCAGGTTAGTTGCCAGAAAGTCCTTCACATTGTGGCTGTGGGCCGACCACAGCGCCCCGGCTACCCGGATGCCCTCATAGGGCAGCCGGGCGGTCGCCAGCCAGTCGTCCAGCAGATCATCGAGCACCGGGTAGAGGTTCTGCTCCGGCGGGTCCCAGGGCTTCATCAGATAGTAGTCCAGCCCGACGGCGTTGATGCTGGCAATGGCAGCCTCGATATCCGCATAGGCAGTCAGCAGCACCTTGCGCGCGTCGGGGTAGATTTTGCGGGCTTCGGCCAGAAACTGGATGCCCGTCATCTCCGGCATGCGCTGATCGACCAACAGGAGCGCGACCGGCGCATCGCGCTGTTTGAAGCCCCGGATCGCCTCCAGGGCCGCCATGCCAGAGGACGCCCGAACGATGCGGTAGTTCTCACCGAAATGCCGCCGCAGGTCGCGCTCGACCGCAGCCAGCACCTGCGGGTCATCGTCCACCGTCATGATAACCGGTTTGGTTGTTGCCATTTGTGGAATTATCCCTCTCAACCCGACGAAGTTAAGGAACGCTTAGCTGCGACGGGCTGCCTTGTGTGTTCCCGTCGGGCGCGTTTCCTCCAACCGCAGCGGTAGCCGCACCGTGAAGACGGTTCTACCTGGCTGGGAGGTCACCCCGATTTCGCCGCGATGTTTGTTCACGACAATGTTGTAGGTGATGTTCAACCCCAACCCTGTCCCCTGGCCCGGCGGCTTGGTGGTGAAGAAGGGGTCATATATCTTGCCCTGGATTTCCTCTGGGATGCCGGGGCCGTTATCCTCGATCTCGACCACCACTGCATCGTCTTCCTGCCGGGTGCGGATGGTCAACTCGCCCTGGCCCTCCATAGCTGCTACAGCGTTGTCGATGATATTGGTCCATACCTGGTTCAGCTCACTACCGTAGGCTTCGATCAGGGGGAGGTTTTCGGCGTACTCGCGGCGGACGTTGATCCCCCCCTTCAGCTTGCCGCGCAGCAGGACAAGGGTGTTGTCCAGCCCCTCATGAACATCGACGGTCTGCATGGGGGCCTGATCAAGATAGACGTACAACTTCAGCGCCTTGACGATCTCAGAGATGCGGCCTGCCCCCTGTCCGATCTCCTCGATCAGGCTGTGAACCGTGTGAGCGGCGTTTAGCCAGCCTAGCAATGCGGCAAATTGCTCCGGCGCGAATTCCGCCCACAGCGCATCGAGCCGGTGCGGATCAAACCCCATATTGAGCAGGCCAGGTGAGTATTGCCAGGCATCCTCGATGTGATGCGCCTCCAGCCAGCTTTCGATCTCGTACTCGCCATCGCTACGGGCTAGCGTGTCCAGGTCAGCGGGGTTCGATGCCCCGGACTGAGCGACCTCGTAAAGCGCGCGCAGCCGGTCGAGCTGAGAGCCGACTAAGTTCAGATCGATAAACGCTAGTTGTGCCTGCTGCATGGCGTCTACCGCCGATTTGAGCTGGGCCGCGCCGCGCTGGGCTGCCGCAGCCGGGTTGTTCAACTCATGGGCCATCCCTGCTGAGAGTGTGCCGAGCTGGGCCATCTTCTCGCTTTGGCGGAGCATCGAATCAGTGGAACGCCAACGCGCAGCGACAGTGCGGAGCATGGCTCGCGCTGCTGATGGGCTGGTATCGAACAGGTGATCCAGTTGCTCTGGAGCGATAGCCAGCAGATGGCTGGGCGTGCGTGCGCGGACGCTGGCCGTGCGGGGTTGATCCTCCATAAGCGACATCTCACCAATGATCTCACCGGATTCCAGCACCGCCAGTAGCACCTCCCGCCCGCCGGAGGTCTTGAGAATTTCTAGCTGCCCTTCCTTGACGATATAAGCACGGTCGCCCGCGTCGCCCTCGGCAAAGAGCTGCTCACCCGGCTCCAGCTCAACGTGCTGCACCATCTGGCAGATCTGCTCCAGGTCTTCGTCAGGCAGCTCAGCAAAAAGGGGAACTTTCTTGAGGAAGTCGTC
This sequence comes from Anaerolineae bacterium, assembly GCA_034434995.1. Lineage (GTDB taxonomy): Bacteria > Chloroflexota > Anaerolineae > Aggregatilineales > UBA3940 > DAOTYF01. Next base: position 37,838 of record DAOTYF010000048.1, on the reverse strand, counting down.
GTACATACAGCCAGCCTCACTCTCCTACCTTTGGCGATTGAAACTGCTATTATAGTCCGGTCTGCCCAAGGTTAAAACAACCATTTTGCGTGGCGCGGCAGGCGCGTGGGGCGGCCCCCAACCCGACGCCGCGAAGTGAAGTACAATCATCGCTGATCTTAAGCGATCCCATCCCGTATGCTCTCACCGCTGGCTCAAAAGGATACAAAACATGCTGTGTCCCACCTCACATCGCATTCCGCCAGCTTTGACGGCCCTCCTGGCATTGGCCTTGGCTGCGCTGACGTGCGGCCCCGCGCAACCCAGTGCCGCCGTACCGACGGCAGTGGCGCCGACCGATGTTCCACCTGCGACAGTGGTGGAGGCAGGCCCCACCAGCCCGGCTCCGTTGCCGCGGCCTGCCCTTGGCATCCTGATTCAGACTCCGGATAACGCGCTGGCACTGCTTGATCCGGCCACGCTCCAGTCAGCGCCCTTCACGGAAGCTCGACTGGAGATCATGCTCGGCCCGTATGAGACGCTGGGTGTGGTGGGCGATACTCTCTACGCATTGGGGAGGACAGAAGCCAGTGGCGAGCCGCCCGGCGTCTACGCGATCAACGCGGCAGGCCTCACTCGGCTCGATCAGTTCGGCGAGACGATCCAGAGTATCGCGGTGCTGCCCGGCGAGGCCGGTATGCCGCCGATCATTGCCTGGGGCGAGGTCGAATGGACGGCAGACCCGCCCGTCGCGCGGCTGCTCTTGGCACCGGTGGGCGGCTTCGATGCAACGCTGGTCGCCGAGCAGGCAACACCAGAAGGGTTCTACTTCGCGCCATGGCGCTGGGTGGCAGGCGGTCAGCGGCTCTACTACAGCGAGGAGCCAAGCGGTTTGGGGGGATATATTCTGTTCGGCGGACGCTCGTCGCTGTACATGTACGACATAACCACCAACACCTCCAGCACCCTGGTTCCGATGGATGTGGCGGGGGGATTCATCTGCCTGGATGATCTCTCACCAGATGAGACACTAGTAGCACACCACTGCGCGGATACCGGGATCGGCCTGTTGAACCTCCAGACCACTGAGCAGAGGGTCATCCAGCCTCCTATCGAAGCACAGGGTTGGGCGACTGCCGGGAGCGCGTTGTTCAGCCCCAGCGGTTCGCGGTTGGCGTTCGCAGTCGCACGTAATAGCCCCGACGCTGAGCAGGGTTGGGTAGCAGTGACCGATGATCTTTCTGGTCCGTCGTGGTTGGTTGCCACCAGCCCAGAGGGCAGCTACTTCGAGGTTGTAGCATGGCTGGATGAGCAGACGCTGGTGTTGCAATCATGGGACGTCACAACTGGCGGGCCGGCGGGGGTATGGCTCGCGCCGCTGAGTGGCGGCGCGGAGCCTGTTCGTGTGGCAGATGGGGTCTTTGTGACGTTGTTCGCCCACTAGCAGCGGCGGTCCCGGACTGGCTATACACAAAGCTCGGCTTCGCGCTGCTTGAGGTCAGCCAGGTATTGCTCGATCCAGGCCTGATCGTACGCCTTGATGTATTTCTCCGCCTCTTCGACCAGATCGCGGTTGCCAATGAATAATGGCACGCGCTGGTGCAGATCGTGGGGTTGGATGCAGCGGATGGGGTTCACACCATCAGAGGCGTATCCCCCCGCCTGTTCGGCAATGAAGGCTAACGGGGCTGCCTCGTAGCACAGACGCAGTTTGCCGTAAGGCTTGGCCGGGTCCTGGCTATCAGCGGGGTACATGAAAACGCCGCCACCTAACAGGTTGCGGTGGAAATCCGCCACCAGCGACCCAATGTAGCGCAGGCTGAGGGCCTTGCGCGGGTTATCAGGATCGCGCCCGGTCAGGTATTGCACGTAGCGGCGCACGCCCTCTGACCAGGCATGTTCATAGCCCTGATTGACGCTGTAATACTTGGGCTTGTCCGGGATGCGAATATTGGGATGCGAGAGCAGGAACTCCCCGACGCTGGGATCGAGGGTGAAACCGTTGACGCCCTGTCCAGTCGTATAGACCAGCATGGTGCTCGATCCATACACAATGTACCCTGCCCCAACCTGCTTGTAGCCTGGCTGAAGCAGGTCGGCCATGCTCCAGTTATTCGGGTCGGATGGGTCAAGTTTGCGGTAGATCGAGAAGATCGTGCCGATACTGACGTTGTAATCGATGTTCGATGACCCATCCAGGGGGTCGAACAGCAAAACGTAGTGGCCCTTGGGATATCGGTCGGGGATGGGGATTGGATCGGCGGCCTCTTCGGAGGCCATGACGCACAATCGCCCGGTGTGATCCATCATGCGGATGATGGTCTGGTTCGCGTATACGTCGAGCTTTTCCTGTTCCTCCCCCTGGACGTTGGTGTCCCCTGCACGACCCAGGATCTCCGCCAGACCGGCTCGCGTGGTCTCGCGAGCGATCAGCTTGGCAGCCAGAGCGATGTCATACATCAGGTTGGTGAATGCACCCGTCGCGCCGGGGAACTGGCGCTGAGTATCCAGAATCTGCCTCTCGATGGTGACGAGTTTTGAATGGCTGATCATCATTCCTCACCTGTAGTTGATGGCTGGGGGCGAATAGCCCGTTAGAGTAGGCCGAATGGTCGGTTAATTGACATACTGGCTGCGCACTCCTTTCCCCGAATGTGTTGTGTCCTGTGATCGAAAACGACCTGCTTGTGTATCAGGTCGCTTCGGCTAGAGGGCAAACAGGGTCACGTAGTAGTAGCCAATCAACCCGGCCACCACTAAAGCGTCCATGCGGTCAAGGAAGCCCCCGTGGCCGGGGATCAGTTGGCTGGTATCCTTCGTCTTGACATGCCGCTTCAACATGCTGATTCCCAGGTCGCCGAGCGGGGCGATCAGGGCGACCAAAGCTCCAATGACCAGGCCGTGCTGGGGTGAAACAGCCTCACTCGCCCCCAGAGCACGCCAGGCATACGTTAGCCCAGCAATGGCTGGCGGAGTGGTAATAACCCCGCCCAGATAACCCTCCCAGGTCTTCTGGGGGCTGACATCAGGAGCCAACCGGACGCGGCCCATGGCCCGCCCTACTACGTAGGCAACGGTATCGGCGATCCACACCGAGAACAATACAGTCAGCGTCCAGAACAGACCATCTTCCAGGCCGCGCAGGCTAACGAAGTGGGCCATTGACCAACCCACATAGAAGCTACCCGCCATCGTCAAAGCGAAGCCGATGAAGGCATTGGCTGTGCCCTGCCCATAACGAACCAGCGCCCAGGCAAGCGACAGAACCAACAGCAGGGCTGTTCCTGGGCCAAACAAGCCAAACCAGGGTACAGCACGGTCGGCGACAAACAGACCACCCCACACCAACATCAGGCCGCCAAAGGCTCGGTAGCCTCGCCGGGCAACCAGGTGGACAAACTCGATCAGCGCGACGCTGATCACACCCATCACCCCCAGGGCGATCCACGCTCCCCCGGCGATCACAGCGGCCATCGCGGGCACGCCTAAAATCACCCCACTGATGATTCGCTCTCGCAACATGGCTAACGGGCTAAACCGAAGCGCCGGTCTCGCTCAGCGAAGTGGAATAGAGCCTTGCGTAACTCCTCTTTGTTGAAGTCAGGCCAGAATACGGGCGCGAAGTAATACTCGGCGTAGGCGCCCTGCCAGATCAGGAAGTTGCTGGTGCGTAGCTCGCCGCTGGTGCGAACGATCAGATCGGGGTCCGGCAGGCCCCCTGTGTACAGGTAGCGATTAACCAGCGCCTCGTCAACCTCCTCCGGGGCGTAGCCTGCCCGCACGATCTCCCGGATGGCATGGACGATCTCAGCGCGTCCTCCATAGTTGAAGGCCACGTTGACGATCAGCCGGTCGTTGTGCCGAGTCAGTTCAATGGCGTGCCGGACCTTGACCTGAAGCTCCGGGCTGATGCGCGCCAGGTCGCCGAGGTGGCGAAGTTGAACGCCCTCAGCGTGAAGCTCGGCCAGCTCGCGATCAATCACATCCTCCAGGATACGCATCAGGCCTTGAACTTCAGCCTCTGGACGGCCCCAGTTCTCGGTCGAGAAGGCATAGATAGTGAGGATTTTGATACCGAACTCAACGCAGGCGCGTATGATCTCGCGCAGATTCTCGGTCCCGGCGCGATGCCCAGCAATGCGCGGCAGGCCACGCTGCTTGGCCCAGCGCCCATTGCCATCCATGATGATGGCCACATGGGCGGGAATGCGCTCCGGCAGGGCAGGCGCGTTGTGCATCTTGTGATTGGGTCTGGCTCTAATCCGCTGCGCCAAGTTGTTTCCGTCCTAGACTTCCATGATCTCATGCTCCTTACGCTTACCGATCTCATCCACCTTGTTGGTGTATTGATCGGTCAGCCTCTGGAGCTCGTCTTTGCCGCGATGCATGTCGTCCTCGGAGATGATCTTCTCTTTTTCCATTTCCCTGAGATCGTCCAGCACATCGCGGCGGATATTACGCACAGCGACCTTGGCCTCCTCGACCCGCCTGTGGACGATCTTGGTCAGGTCATGGCGACGCTCTTCGGTGAGGGGCGGCAGCATCAGGCGGATGAGCCTGCCGTCATTGCCGGGCGTCAGGCCGAGGTCGGAGGTGCGGATAGCTTTCTCTATTGCCGCCAGCGAGGTGGGATCAAAAGGTCGGATGGTAATCAACTGCGGCTCTGGGGCAGCGATGGTAGCCAGGTTTTGCAGCGGCGTAGGCGTGCCGTAATACTCAACTGGCAGCTTCTCAACCAGCGCAGGGTGGGCACGCCCGGTGCGAATGGTGGCTAGATCCTCCTCCAACGCATGTATCGCGCCTTTCATACGATGTTCGGCATCGCGTAGAGCGTCCTTGATCATAGTGGGCACTCCGGGGTCAGTTGATTACGTATCCGGTCAGTGGTGCAGGCTCCCAAAGGAGCCGCTGTACCGGATAATCCACGCGATCAGACATCCTATCCAGATGGCCCCATTGTGTCGCAACTGGGGGGGATTGTCAACAGCCACACAGAGGCTACGCTAGGTGGGCAGTGCCCAGCGCCCGCACGTCGAGAGGGATGCCCTTGCGCTCATCGCGGACGAGGCGGATCGCCCCCTGACCGCACTGATCCTCGCACACGCCGCAGCCCATGCACCTCTCCCAATCCACCCTCGAGACCCCATCGACGGTGATGGCATTGAATGGGCATGCGTCCTGGCATGTGCCGCAGGCAGCGCATTGATCTTCGTCCACCTGCGCCACATACCCCGAAGAGCAGACCATGGGCACGCCATAATCGCGCATCGCCTGGATGCCGCCGCAGCAGCATTGGCAGCAGTTGCAGATCGCATAGAAGCGCCCCAGCATCACGTCCTTGAAGTAGGCGGCGTGCAGGTGGCCGCGCTCGTGCTCGTCCCGCAGCAATTGCAGTGCCTCGTCGCGGCTGATGCGGCGGCTGGTAGTAGGGTGGTGCTCCAGCACGAAGTCCACGAAGGGTTGCCCAAAGATCATGCACACCTGGGTCGGCTGGCAGGGGTTGGGCCGCGAGTGGCGGCAGTAACATTCGTAGACGGCCATTTCCAGCGGAGCCTTAAGCAGCAGTTCGCGGGCGGTCTTGTAGGGGATAATCTGCTCCAGGTCGCGGCGATGGATGTCCTGGTTGACCATCACCAGCGCTTCCGCCTGCTGCTGGGTCAATATCTTGCCATGATACTGGTCGGCCCAGCGACGCTCGCCAGGGATCGGCTTGATCCGAGGGAACGTCCGGTTAATCCCCGTGCCGATATACCAGTTCGTCCAACGACCATACACAGAATTGTGCTAAAAGTCACCGTTGAACACGCTGCGCCAGCCACTCTCGCGCAGCCACCGCCATGTCGAAGGGAGCATCAGTCGCCCACGCTCGCCGACCAGCCACGTGCCCAGGATCACGATGACCAACACGATGGGGATAATGACCAAGATGGTTCCAAGCATAGGGGCTTCTCCGCACGGCTATCTCGTGTGCACCTGGCCGAGAATCTCCGGGTTGACAACATTGCGGTACTGACCACGCAGCAGCGCATCAGCTACAAGGTGAGCGGCCTCAACCGCCACTGCGATCTGGGCGTCCACGGTGCTGGCCGCGAGATGGGGGGTGTGGACGACGTTGGGCAGGCCGATCAGGGGATGGTCTTGCCTGGGTGGCTCCTCGGTATACACATCGAGCGCCGCCCCGGCCACCTGACCGCTTCTTAGCGCGTCAGCTAGATCGGAGTCCACGATCAGCGCACCGCGTGCAGTATTGACCAGATATACGCCACGCTTCATCTGCGCCAGGCTGTGGACGTTGATCAGGCCGCGCGTCTGGTCGTTGAGCGAGGGATGGAGCGTGATCACATCTGAGCGCGCATAGACCTCAGCCAGGGGGACCATCTCCACCCCCAGCTCACGTGCTGCCTGCACCTCGGCCTCTGATTGGTCGGAGTCGTAGGCGATCACGGTCATCTCGAAGGCCCGCGCCCGCTTGGCCACCGCCTTGCCGATCCGCCCCAGGCCGATGATGCCCAGCGTTTTACCCCGCAGCTCAACGCCCATGAATGCCTGGCGTTCCCATCTCCCCGCCCGCATCGATTCGTGGGCCGCAGGCAGGTGCCGCAGCAGGGCCAGCATCAGACCGAAGGTGTGCTCAGCGGCAGCGATGGTATTGCCGCCAGGCGTGTTCATCACCACAATGCCACGCTGATTGGCAGCCTCTATATCCACATTGTCCACCCCAGCGCCCGCCCGCGCGATCACCTTCAGGCGCTGCGCCGCGGCAAGCAGCGCCGCGTCGGCCCTGGTGGCGCTGCGGATGATCAGCCCATCGGCCTCGCCGATTTGTGACATCAAAGTAGCGCGATCCACCTGATCGGGCGCGGTCACACTCAGGCCACCCGCCCGCTGGAGAATCTCGATGGCCGAGGGGTGGACGCTATCGGAAACAAGAACATGATAGGTAGCTATAGCAAGACCCTCGCTTGTGTAAAAGGGCAGGGGCAAGAAGCCCCTCGCCGCCTACTGAAAGCTGTCCCGGATGCCATAGGGGGCGTCGTACGTGGGCATCAGGGCCATAAACGGGTCCGGATCGAACGCTTCCGGCCCCAGCACGCCGACGCCCTTCCAGACTCCCGTCGCCAGCAGATCCATAGCGATCACGGCGTTGACCGCCGTCTGCCACACTACTGCCTGCACGCCATACTTTTGCATACAGGTTTCGTTGTCGGCCACCTGGTAGAGGTATATCTCGCGCGGGCGGCCATCCTTGATGCCCGTAGCCCACGTTCCAGCGCAGGTCTTGCCGACCATCTTATCGCCCAGACGGGCCGGGTCGGGCAGGCAGGCAGCCACCACATCGCGCGGCGCGACCTGCACACCCTTAACGTTGATCGGGAACCGGTTATCCAGCCCCAGCATCTTGATCGTCTTGAGCACGTCAATGAACGCCTGGCCCAGACCGTACTTAAAGGTCACCCGCTTGCACTTGACCCAACGCGGGATGAGAAGCACTTCCTCATGCTCCACGTTGACGCACTCCACCGGGCCGATCCCATCGGGGAACTCGAATATCTCCGGCTCGGAGAACGGCTCGGTGGTGAAGTATCCGCGCCCCTGCTCCCAGATGACCGGTGGATTCAGGCATTCCTCGATGGTCGTCCAGATCGAGAAGGTAGGGGCAAACTCGTAGCCGCGAATTTCCAGGTTCGCGCCGTCACGGACGCCGATCTCGTCGATCTCATCGAACAGATGTTTGGCCGCGTATCTGGCAAACACATCCGACATGCCCGGCTCGACGCCCATTCCCACCAGGGCCAACAGGCCCTTCTGCTCCCACTGCGCCGCCCGCTCGAACTGATAGTCGCCTAGCTTGACGCCGCACTGCCGGTAGGGGTCAGTCGGGTGAGCCTGGGAGAGGGTCATGGCCATGTCCATGTAGTGGCAGCCGACCTCGAACGCAGCATCGAAAATGGCCTCATTGAAGACAGGGTCAACGGCATTCATGATCAGGTCAACCTGGTGCTGGCGAGCCAGCTCAGCTACCTGTGTCTGGCTGCTGGCGTCCACCCGCTCTACGGGAAAGCGGCCTGGCTGGCCGAGCTTGGCCTGGACTTCTCTGGCGCGGTCGAGGTTGTAATCGGCCAACACCAGCGTGTCCAGCCAAGCTCGATCTCGGGCGATGATGGCAATCGCTTCGCCGACGCCGCCCACGCCGACTAACAGGATTCGCATGAGGATTCGCTCCTTGGTATGGGGAGGTCCAATGAACAAATACCCGGCGTAGCCTCGGCCCCGCCGTGTCCTAGCCGACTGGGATCAGTCTCCTGCAACAAAGATACTCAGCCCATCCAGAACTTCCTGGAGCATCGTCTCGCTCATATCACCCATATGGGCAATACGAAAAGTCTGGCCCTTGAGCGGGCCATAGCCCGTGTCGATGGCAAAACCACGCCCCAGCATGAAGGCTGCCAGCGCCTGCGTGTCCATGCCCCGGCTGTTGGCGACCGCTGTCACCGTCGGGGAACGGTAGCCTTCCTGAGCGAACAAACCGAAGCCGTGTTGGGCGGCCCAGGCGTGAGCCATTTCACGAAGGCGCAGATGACGTGCCCAGCGGTTATCCAACCCTTCGGCGAGCACATCGTCAAGCTGGCGGTCGGCAGCGTAGATCAGCGAGATAGCGGGTGTTGAGGGGGTGTTATTCTTGCCAACCCACTCGACTAGTTCCAGAAAGTCGAAGTAGTAGCCGCGATGGGGAATCTGGCGGGCGCGATCCAACACCCGCGGGCTGATGGCAGCGAAGCTCAGACCCGGCGGCAACGCAAACGCTTTCTGCGAGGAGGTCAGCGCCACGTCAATGCCCCAGTCGTCCACGCGCAGTTCTGCGCCCAGGAAGCTGCTCACACAGTCCACCATAAACAACGTCTCATCGTGCTGGCGGACAGCCTCGGCAATCTCGCGGATCGGGTTGATCACGCCCGTGCTGGTCTCGTTGTGAACCACGCACACGGCGTCATAGTGGCCCCGGCGCAGCGCCTCCGCGACCTGCTGGGCGGTGATCGCCTGGCCCCAGGGCACTTCGACCACCTCCACCTGCTTGCCATTAGCCTGGCTGACCCTGGCCCAACGCTCGCTGAAGGCGCCATTGACTAGGTGCAGCGCCCGGCGGTCATCGCGGATGCCGTTGCGGGAAGCACCCTCCCACAGACCGGTGCCCGACGATGTGCTGACGATCACCGGGTGCGCGGTCAGAAAAGCCTGTCTAAGCTTACCCTCCACGCGGGCAAACAGGTCGGAGAAATCCGCTGTACGATGGCCCACCATCCAGCGAGTCTGCGCGTCGAGGATATCACGGCGCACCTCGACCGGGCCGGGCAGCACAAGGCGAATATGTTGAGTATCGTCAGTCACAATCGTTCTCCCTGAGGGGGTGGCGCAGATTGTAGCGCATGGTGGCGATGCGGAACAGAGGGGGAAGTTGATCGGCAGGCTCTCTGCCCGTCCAGGTGAGTGGTCTAGAATACCAGCGCAACGGCCTCTTCGACCGTATTCACCACGCGGTCAGCCAGGCCGGTGAGCGCCTCACGCTTGACTGGTTCGAGCGCCACACCGATGGTTTCCAGCACCAGATCGCACCCGGCAGCTCGCAGCAGTTCGGCAGCGCGGCGCCCCCCGTGAATCCCGCCCGGCGCGTCTTCGAAGATCACAGCGTGGGTTGAGGCGGCAGCGAGATCGGCCAGCGGGCCGGATAGACGGCCCTCCTCAGCCAGCGTGGCAGCCGCGATCAGGGCCGCACACTCGCCCCCGCAAACCGCTCCGCCAATGGCCGCCAGCGCGTGCACCGCCGACGGCTTGACGTAATCCGCCACGCCCCTGCCGCGCTGCATCCCCAACCATGTCAGACGCCCTCCAGCGATCAGCGGAACCCGCCCAGCCACGCCCAGCACTTCGGCGGCCAGATCGCCCTCCGGCGGGTAGAGATGGGCATGGTCAGGATCGAAGGCCGGGCAATCCAACGGTGGAAGGCTGGGGCGCGCTGTGAACAGGGCCACCCCCCAGCCATTCTGCGACGCGCGGGCCAGTAACCGCTCCAGCGTGGCGGCGGAGATCAGCGGCGTATCGTAGCTAGCAAGGTAGCTCCCAACCTCGAAGGCAGGCGGCTCGCCGTACGTCTCGGCGAAGCGGCGGCTGCCCAGCGTGTGGTGCTGAAACAGGTACGTGGTCGGCGAGCGATACGAATACACGTCGCCCAGCAGCTCGTCCAGGAGGGGGTGTAGCGAAGGATCGGCCCGCCGCTGGCACTCTGCCAGAAACGTACGGCTGGGATAGGGCGTTCCCGGCGGGTGGTGGGCCATCAGGTCGCGGCTCAGCGCGCCGAAGTCCCGACGGGGGAGCCTTACCCCGGCGGCGCGGATCGCGTCCAGCGTGGCCGTGAGCGTATCGCGGCGCAGGTCAGGGCGGACCGCCAGCGCGTCCAGCAGCAGCGCCCCGGCGCACATGGCCGCCGAGTCCCACTCGTTGGAGAGGCCTAACGACTCGAAAGTGGCGACCTCGTCATGGGCCAGGCACACGGGCGGCAAGCCCATCTGTGCGGCGAAGCGATCCACTGTTGCCACTAACGCTTGGTGATATCCGCCCGACTGGATCAACACACCATCCACGTCAAACAGCAGCAGGGTTCTGTGCATTAGGTGGCCCTTTGCGTGTTGGTTCCGACACAGAAGTCACGGGTAAACCCGGTTCCAGTTCGAGGTGTAGCGGAGCGCAATCAGCGCCGCGCAACCCACCGCCAGCCAGAAGGTCGGGGCTGGGACGTGCAGCAGAATCAGAAGCGGTGGCACAGCAGCCATGCTGGCGATCACGGCGCGGGGGCTGTGTTTGATCACCAGCAGGCGGACGGCGAGCAGCACGATCCCGGTGATCAGGATCGCCAGCGGCGCGTGCATCACGAGTGCCCCGGCGCTGGCCGAGAGGCCCATGCCGCCGCTGAAGCCCAACCACACAGGCCAGTTGTGCCCGGCCACGGCGGCGATTCCGGCGCCAGCGACAGCCCAAGGATTCGCGGAGAGCTGCGAGGCCAGCCCCACTGCTGCCAGCCCCTTGAGCACGTCCGCAGCGCCGACGACGAACAGCGCCACCAGACCTGCGCCGCGCGAGACGTTCAGTGCGCCGGTGTGCCCGCTGCCGTGATAGCGTGGATCGGGCCAGCCCAGCCAGCGCGCGAGCAGCACCCCCATCGGGATGCTGCCCAGCAGATACCCGGCGGCGATGGCCAGGAGCAGCGTCAGGGGGTTCGCGCTACTCACGTGCCCGCAGGTGCAAGAAGGTAGCGGCGATCAACAGCACCTCGTCGGCCTTCGTGGCGTAGGCCAGGATGTCGCGCGATCCCATGCCCACCCAGATAACAATGGTGATCAGGGCGAAGGCCATCAGCCCATAGTGCGCAACGCCGGGGGGGATGAACGGAACCCACCCCAGCGTAGCCACCAGCAGGCCCACATAGCCAGCGCTGTTCAACAGGAACAGGATGCCAAGAGTCAAGTAGTCCGGGTTACGCACCGATCCAATGCCCAGGAACAGGTGCACGGCAGCGGTGATCAGGGTCAGGACGATCACGGCCCAGCGCAGCGTCGAACGGTTCATCGGGTCTCCTCCGGTGAGTGGCGAATGGCGGTCATTAAGCGACTATCAGGATTATAGCAAGGCGGTCAATAGAGCAAACAGGGTGGCGGGAGGTCAGAACCGCTGTAATGCCCGGAAGATCGCCTCAGCGCCGAACGCGATAGCCGAGGCAGGCACGCGCTCGTCGGCGTTGTGCACCGTTCGCCAGATGTCCACCCCATCGGGCAGGTTCATCGGCAGAAAGCCGTAGGTCTGGATGCCGAGTCGCTGGAAGAATCGGGCGTCGGTGACGCCGCACAGGATGTACGGAACCGGCACGCCGCCCGGATCCGCCTCGCGCAGAATGTCCGCCAGCGTCTCGAACAACCCCATGTCCGCCTCGCCAGGGCCGGGGTCATAGACATCGATCTGCACATCCAGCTCCCGCCCGGCGACCTCATATAGCTCGCCGAACAGGTCATCGGGGGTGAGGCCGGGCAGGATGCGAGCATCCAATTCGACCGTGATCTCCGAGGGGAGCACGTTGACCTGCGTCCCCCCGCGCACAACGGTCGCGTTAACAGTGTTGTGCAGCAGCGCGTCGAAGTCGCGCGACCACTCGCCCAGTGACTCGAGGGCCGCATCGGTCTGCGCCGGGTCAAGCAGACGGCGGAAGGCGGCAGACTCCGCTAGGGGCAGGTGCCCAGCAATGGCCTCGATCATCTCCCGCACCGGCGGGGTGATGTGGACAGGCAGTCGATGTGCGTCAAGCGCGGCCAGGAAGCGGCCCAGCTTGCCCATTGCGCCGCCGCGCGCGGGCAGGGCGGCATGCCCCCCCTCACCCCGCGCTGTGGCGATCAGAGAGCAAGTCTGCTTTTCCCCGACGGTGATGGTGTAGAACTTGCGCCCGTGCACATACAACGGGTAACCGCCAAACTCACCGATGGCGTAGCGCACACCCTCAAACAGGCCGGGGTGCTCTTCAACCAGGAAACGCGATCCCCAGTCACCGTTCACTTCCTCATCGCTGACCACCGCCAGGATCACGTCACCGGGGAGCGGAACCCCCTCGGCGCTGGCGCGCAGGAAGGCGGCCAGCATCATCGCCACGCCGCTTTTCATATCCAGCGCGCCCCGACCCCACACCCAGCCCTCGACCAACTCACCGCCGAACGGATCGCGCGTCCAGGGCTGATCGTGGGTCGAGACCACGTCCACATGACCGTACAGAAGCAGAGGCGGCGCCACGCCTCGCCCAGGGAGTCGCGCAATGAGATTCGGGCGGTTGTCGTCGCGGGCAAGGATCGTCGTCTCGATCCCTGCCTCACGCAGCAGCCCGTTGATGAAGGCAATGCATACCCTCTCGTTGCCGGGTGGGTTGGTGGTATCGAAGCGGATCAGCGTTTGCAGGATTTCGACGGGGCGGGCGTAGATCGGCGTAACAGCGGGCATGGGCATCTGTTGTCGTGCGTAGAGGGCGGATCAAGTCCGACAGGGCGGTATAGAGATCGCTCAGCGATGCCAGAATTCTACCCCGACTATAGCTGACCCCTCAATCCCGCCTCCGAGTGAAACCCCGGCATCCGTGCCGACCTGGGTCGGCTGAAGCCCACGGCTAAAAACGCTGAAGCAAAAAGGTCTTTGCTTCGTCCAGGGCAGGCAGCACGTGGGATTGTTCCAGTTGAATCCCTAATTCATTAGCCATAGGTGCGAGGAGCTGGCGCAGGCGATCAGTGCGGACATCGACCACGCTGGGCCTGACCCCGATCTGGGCAAGCCGCTGGGCCAGCTTCCCTGGAACCCCGGCTAGCATGTCGTTAAGGGAAGGCTCAGGCCCTAAAAGATCGCTGCCCAGAATGTGTCCACCCTCTGTGTCCACAACCAGCAGCATATAGGGGAAATAGGGACGCACACCCCGCTCGCCTATTGTGATCGGCATCATAAATAGGTCGACCTGGATGGTCAGCCGAACTGGCTTCAGGCGCTTGAGGGCCGCCATCACCTGTTCATCCCGCTGGATCAGGATGCGAATCGGCTCGGGGGGAGGCACGGGCACGATCTGATCCTGCCAGGAGAGAACGCCATCCTGCCTGCTGGGCACACGCACCAGATAGTGCTCACCGTTGAAGGGATCAAGCAACTGCCGATTCTCTCGGAAGCGTGGGGCCACGTCCAACGTCTGTTCCAGCGCGTGAGTCAGGAAGCGGGCTTCGTGCGCTTCCAGGAACCAGGGCGCGAATCCAGGGCGATAGCTGCGGAAAGTCGGCCAAGCCTGCTGTCCACGAAACTTCAGGCCAAGTTTCTTGATCACCTCTCGATCCCGGTCGCGCAGAAACGCACGATCTTCAAACGAAGCCTGTAACTCTGGCACTTCGAGCATCTGTTCGGGCTGCAGATTAGGCCCGGCGTCGTGCATACCCCAGAAGCCATACAGGCCGTGTGTGCCGAGATACAGCGCAAGGGCATAGTGCTCGCCCAGCGCGCCCATCACACTGACAAAACCAAGCACGTCCATTTCGGGATTCTGCACGCCGAAAATGTCAGTTTCTTGCATCCACGACCAGGGAGCCAATTCTTTAAACCGGATCGCGGCATCATATAGGTTGCGCCACTCATCCAGGCTAGGTCCACTCTCAGACATGGGTTCTCCCCCTCAGGTTCATTTGAGCCATTGCTCACTTGTATATCGCACTCATTATGGCTGCAATGGGGCTGGATGCAAGCGCAAGTGATTGTCACGCGGGTCCCCTAGAATGATGAGGCGCGCCAGACCAAGCTAGGCGGTTGGGTCACGCAGCCCCAGCTTCCGGCATAACCTCCCCAACTCCTCCTGCTCGGCAGCAGTGAGGACACTCATCTCCTCAACAATGCCTCGCACGTGCGTGCCCCACACGCTGAGCAGCAATTCCTGCCCTAACGGGGTGATACGTACCTGCATATAGCGGTGATCTTCCGGGGCACGCTCTCGTGCGATCAGCCCCCGCTTTTCCATGTTTTTGAGAACGATAGATATGTTGCCAGCGCTCCGCAGCAACTTCTGAGCCAGGTCGCGTTGCGAAAGCGGGCCGAGGTGGTAAAGCGCTTCCAGGATGGCAAACTGGCTGGCAGAGAGATGGTGGCGAGCAAGATGCGCTGTAGTGCGTGCCAGGACAGCCTCCGAGGCCCGCTGCAAATTAATGTAGACAGCCAGCGCCTGTTGTTCTTCCGGTGTTCCCCGGCGCTTGAGCGGCACAGTTTTGCTCCCGATGTTGCAAGCCCTGATCGTGGAAAAGTCTTGCAAAGCCGAGTATCATCCCCTAAAACTATTATATATCAAATAATTTGAATTAAAACGATCAGCGCGACCTGCCCAGCGCTGGCATGGCGGCAGCGGTCAGCCAGCCTGGGATAGTTAGGAGGAGCCAGCATGAACCTGAACGGTATCCACCACGTCACCGCCGTCACGGGGAAGATCGGACTCAATGCCGATTTCTACACCCGGCTGCTTGGCCTGCGCCTGGTTAAGAAGTCCGTCAACCAGGACGATGTCAGCGCCTACCACCTATTCTACGCCGACAAGATCGGCAGCCCTGGCACTGATATGACCTTCTTCGACTGGCCTCAGGCAGGCTCGGATCGCCGGGGGACCGACAGCATCACTGCGACAGCCTTCCGAGTCAATGGGCGCGACGCACTGGAATACTGGGTGGAACGGCTCGCTCGGCACGGGATTAGGCATCACGGCATCGAGTCCTTCGCAGAGCGGGCCGTGCTACGTTTCGAGGACCCGGAAGGCCAGCGCCTTGTCCTGATCGACGATGGCGAGGCACCCTTTGAGGGGGAAGTTTGGGATGGCAGCGATGTGCCCGTAGCGTATGCCCTGCGCGGCTTTTATGCGGTCATGCTGTCCGTGCCTGCACTGAGTGGAATTGAGCCAACCCTGGCACAGGTATTACAGTACCGCCCGGCGCAACAGGCCCGGTATCCCGACGGAATGCAGGTCGCCATCTACGAGACCGGCGCAGGGGGGCCGGGCCGCGAATTGTGGGTAGTTGAAGAACCCGGCCAGCCCACCGCCTGGCTGGGTGCGGGCGGCGTGCATCACGTCGCCTTCCGCGTAGCCGACGACGACGAGCAACGCTTCTGGCACGAGCGTGTGGCGCAGGCAGGATTGCATGTCTCCCCCGTGATTGACCGCTTCTACTTCCGCTCGATCTACTTCCGCATCTCGCGCGGCATTCTATTCGAGATCGCCACGGATGGCCCAGGCTTCACAACAGACGAGGATATAGACACACTGGGCGAGAAGCTGGCGCTGCCGCCATTCCTTGAATCACAGCGCGCTCGGATCGAGGCAGGGCTGAGGCCGATTATCATGCAGGCGTAATAGCCGTGCGGCCAGATCAGGCGCCAAACGGGAACCTTCTGGCAATGGGGAGCGTTATATACTCACACCTAGACAATCGGAGCGGGTCCGTCAACAAGTCATACAGCAAGGAGTCGATTAATGAAGAAGGTTCTTCAGATGTCAGTTGTTCTCACCGTGCTCACTGTAGCATTGATCGCCAGTGGTTGTAGCAGTCTGGCTGCACCGGCGGCGGGCGGTTATCCCCCGTCTAACTCGATCACCGTCACGGGGTCAGGCCAGGCCAACGGCACACCGGATATCGCCTACGTCATGCTCGGCGTCAATGTGACCAACGCCGATGTGGGCCGCGCGGTGGATGAATCCAACCGAACAATGCAGGCCATCACCGACGCGGCGACCGGATTGGGCATCGCCGCCGAGGACATCCAGACCCTCGGTTTCAACGTGTGGCCGGAGGATCGCTACGACCCCTCAACCGGGCAACCGACCGGGGAACGTGTCTACCATGTCGATAGTAGCCTGCAGGTGAAGGTGCGCGACCTGGCGAGCGTGGGAGAGGTGATCCAGACGGCGCTGAACGCCGGTGCAAATAGCATCGGTGGGCTGACCTTCGGCATCGAGGACACCGCTGCGCTGGAGGCTGAGGCTCGCACGAAGGCCATCGAGGATGCCCGTGCGCGAGCGGGCCAGCTTGCCGAGGCCATTGGCGTGACGCTGGGTGACCCCATCATCGTGACCGAGTATACAGGGGGATACTACCCCGCATATGAGGCAGCAGCGGGCGGGTTCGGAGGTGGTGGCGGTGGCGTGCCGCCGATCAGCCCCGGCCAGCTCACTGTCACCGTGCAGGTCAACGTGACCTTCAAAACTCAGTAAGTTCTTCTCCATCTCCGGCCCTCCCCCCAGCACCCGCCAATGGGAGCCGGGAGAGAGGCACTCTGGAGAAGTGAGGACACCATGCAGGGGCGCGGCAAACCGCGCTCCT
This sequence comes from Anaerolineae bacterium, assembly GCA_034434995.1. GTDB lineage: Bacteria > Chloroflexota > Anaerolineae > Aggregatilineales > UBA3940 > DAOTYF01. Next base: position 20,949 of record DAOTYF010000048.1, on the reverse strand, counting down.
GCGTTTTTGATAGCGCCGATGCATTCTCATGCCACGCTGCGCACTAGGGACGCCAGTCCACCGGCTATGTCCGCCCCCAGATGGAAGTGGATCACGCGGCGACCTGCTTCCCGAAGAGCTTGCATATCACCGAGTGCCTGCGCCAGCTCGAGGATACCGAACGATATGGACGCAGCCTCGGACCCCGGCTGATCGGGGATCGGCACATCCTGAGCCGGGTCGCCGGTCAGCGTGATGAACAGCCCTCGCCCTGCATCCCCTTTGTGAAGCTGCCCCGTTGAGTGCAGGTAGCGTGGTCCGTAGCCAACCGTGACGGCGCAACCCGTCCGCGCCCAGATGGCAGCGCGCAGATCGGCCAGGATGGCGCTATGAGCATCCGTAGGTGGGAGGAACGCCTGCAAGGCGATGTAATCGCCAGGCAGCGCCTGATCCAGGAAGGCGAGCAATCTTTCCGCCTGCACAGGAGCAGGCTCGATGGGGGGAAGCTGGCTGCTCTGCCGGTAGGCGTTGGCAAGCGCCGTCGCCCGCCGCTTGGCGGCCTCGACATTGGGCTGGTCGAAGGGGTTGATCCCCAGCACATGCCCGGCAACCGCCGTGGCAAACTCCCACAGGAAGACCTGCGCGCCGAGATCATAGAGGTCGCTCAGCTTCAGGCGCAGCGCCGGATGCCCTGCGCTGGTTAGAGTGTCCAGCAGCGCTTCGTCGGGAGGGCTGTATGCCCGGTTCCCTGCCAGACGAAGCTGCACGAATAGCCGATCCGCGCCGTACAGAGAGGGGTCGCCTGGCGCTTCTCCAACGACGGGCAGGATACCTTTCCCCTCCTTGCCGATGCTCTCGGCGATCAGTTGCTCCACCCAATCGCCAAATGGGGCCATGGCAGGCTCAGTGATAAGTGTTAATTTATCGATTCCCACGCCCGCCAGCGCGCCCAGAATCACACCCAGGACCGCCCCCGGATTCTCGCGCAGCGGCACCTCGGGTCGGCATTGATGTGCCATCCCAGCAGCGCGATCCAGCAACCTGGGGAGGTCGACTCCAACATAGGCCGCCGGGACAAGCCCGAAAAACGATAGCGCCGAATACCGCCCACCGAGATGCGGGTTATTAAGGAAGGTGGCACGGAACCCTAGCCGCCCCGCCAGCTCCGCCAGCGGTGTGCCTTTATCAGTAATAGCGATGAAGTGCTCGGCGGCCCTCTCTGGCCCCACTGCTGCTAGCGCCCGGTTCCAGTGATGCTTGAACAGCGAGGTCACCTCGACCGTCGTCCCCGATTTGGATGAGACGATGAACAGCGTCCGGCGCGGGTCGAGGCGATCCGAGGCCAGCACGGCGGCGGGGTCGGTGCTATCGAGCACAGCGAGCGCCATGCCCCGTTTGCTGGCGAAGAGCTTACCAAACAGCGCCGGGGCGAGGCTCGAGCCGCCCATCCCTAACAGCAACACATGGCGGTAGCCTGCCCCGCGCGCCTCGCGGACCTCGTGCGCCATGTGACGGATGTTGATGCGAACCTCGTCCACGATCCGCAGCCAGCCCAGGCGGTCGGCGATCTCCGTGGGTTCCGGCTTCCAAACGGTGTGGTCGCCATCCCAGATACGTCGGACGATCTGCTGCTGATCCAGCGCATCGAGCGCGGCTTCGACGGCAGGCCGATGCTGCCCCAGGGCAGCGGAATCGAGCAGACTGGTCACGGCTAGCCCCTCCTGACAGGATGATGTTCGACTGCCAATCGTACCGCAGGCAGCCCGCTACCGGAAACCAGCCGCGGATCGCTTCCCCCGGCTCAGCACTCAGCAACCGGAACTCTTACCTTACTTTCCTTTTCCCAACCCGCGCTTGGGGAACCAGGGAATGAACGCGCTGGTGCGCTCGATGTAGTCCCGGTAGTGTGGCTTCTCTTCCTTGAGTGTCTTTTCAAGCAACGCCACGCCTGATACGCGCACCAACAGCACCGTCATGAGGATCGGCGAAAACACCGTCAGGATGCCCAGCGGCGTGCCAAGTGCGATGAGGAAGAACCCCCACCACTGCGCAGCATCGCCAAAGTAGTTCGGGTGGCGCGTATATCGCCACACCCCTGAATCGAGTACCTTGCCTTTGTTAGCCGGGTTTGCCTTGAAACGGGCCAGTTGAAAATCCCCCACTGCCTCAAAGAAAAAGCCTATCGCCCACACACCCAGCCCGGCAAAGTCAAGGGCGGTCAAACTGGCAGGCGTCGGGTCGGCCTGAGCCTTCAGCAGTGGCGCGGAGATGATCCACAACAGCACGCCCTGCAGCAGGAACACCTGGAAGAAGCTCTGCCACCACCACGCGGAACCGTGTTCGGCGCGCCATTTGGCATAGCGAAAATCCTCTGGCTTGCCAAAGTTACGGTAGAGAATGTACCCCCCCAGTCGCAACCCCCAGATCGTGACCAGCGCCATAATCAGCAGCTTGCGGGGCATTGCGCCATCGGTGAGCGCGAAGTACAACCATCCGGCCAAAATGAACCCCGGCCCCCAGAAAATATCGACGATGCTGGCGTTCTTCAGGATCAGGCTGGCGACCCACAGCAGAACCATCATCACCAGCACGACGCCCAGCCCAATAAGGTAAATCTGTGCGAATGTCACGGTTCCTACCCCCTTCCGAGGCGATGATCTCCCCCGAGTCTAGCAGAGTAGGGGCGGGATGTCAATGTTTTGTCCATATTATGTATAAAGGAGCGTTCAGGGAACTGGGACTGGCCCCAGGCCGACCTGTGTATCCGGCGGCCTATCAGGAGCGCTCACTGGCAGCCGCTCACGGGTGTCGTAGTCGAACAGCGCCACGCTGATCCACACCTCATCGGTCGGCTGCTCGTTCAGTGGAATCTGGACACGGTCAACGATCACCTCGCCGGGCCGCCAACAGCTCGTAGGGTACCCTCCCTCCACCGGCAGCCAGTCGTATGAACCAACCGGCGCTCCGCTGGAATCGACCACAACGGCGGAAACGAAGTAAGCGTGATCAAAGGGGGTCCCGGCCTGCCAGTAAAGCGCCAGCTCAAGTCGGTCCTCAGAGGAGGAGAAGCTAGCCTCGTACCCGACCAGATCAGCACTGCCTTCCGCGCTGGGCGGGGCATCAAAGCGGGCCTGGGCTGGATTCGGCATCCTGGCATCAGGGCCAGTTGCGAGGAAGGCAGAGGGGTTGACCGGCGGTGGAGCCAGCTCCGTGCCGATGACCCGCAGGAATCCCACCATCACCACCAACTGGAAGGCGAGGGCTAGGTTGATCATAGCCTCACCGTCGAAGCCCCGCTGCCAGCGACTATCGGCGTCCGGCGCATGAGGGGGAGGGGATACGACGGCCCTAGCCGCCATGATCACCACCAGCGGCATGATCCATAGCAGCAGCCGCCCCACCTCGCCGCGGACCAGCCCGGAGAGGTCGAGCACGATCACGGCGATCCACAAAGTCAGTGGCAGGACGGCCTGCGGGTGCGGCACGTGCGGCGCACGGATCACAGCTCGCAACGCCTGCGCCCCTCCGATCAGCGCCAGGATCGCCAGCGCCAGCCCGCTGAATAGGAACAGGTCGAGCGGGAAGAAGAGCAGCCAGGGTGCATAAGGTTCGTTCAGGCCGTAGTGTATCGTCAGCGCAGTGTGAAGCAGGTCAAAGATCGTCACGCCTGACACGATGTAGAAGATGGCCCACGCCACCGGCAGCGCCAGCGCAAACAGCGCCGAACCGAGCAGCACCTGGCGCCAGGCGCTGCCCGACCAGACGTGCCGCCCCACCAGCACAGCATAGAGCAGGCCGTACAACCCGGTCAGCCCCAGTAGGTTGACATTGGTGAAGCTCAGGAACGTCGCGGCGGAGAGCAGCAGCCCGGCCAGCCCCAACATCCAGGGACGCAGCTCCGCAAGGGCGCGATGCGTCAGCCACAATGTCAACATGGCCAACAGGGCGTAAAGCTGGTTCCACTGCGGGGTAAACATCACAATAGCGGGAACCAACGGCAGCCACAGAGCTGACCGCCGGGCAACCCTGTAATCGGCTGAGCGACGCGCCAGATCGTACAGCGGGAACACAGCTAGCAGACTGAGCAGCGGGATCGACATTCCCAGGGCAGCGGCAGCGATGGCGGAGTCGGGCAGAGCCATCAACAGGCGATGGTGGCATTGCCAGGGCCGGAACAGGTCAGCCAGGGCATCAGCCAGGCCGGGGAAGAGCGCGAACAGCCGCGAGGCCACCCAGAACAACAACGGGATGCCCGGCGGGTGCGCCTTCGGGTGGGCGGTGAAATGCGGCATCAGGGCGGGATAGTCACGCAGTGTAGCGAGCATGTCGCGCGGTGCCACGCCAACCTCATAGAACCCCCCCGCCACCGACGATACGGTGCGCTCGAATAATCGTGGCAACGGCGGCCCATCGAAGGACAGGAAAGCAAGCTGCACAGTGAATCCGCCCAGAGCGCAGAACGCGAGGAAGATGGCGGGACTCATGCAAAGGCCGGTCGGAGGCCCGCCTCCCTCACGCGCACGATCCAGGCGGGAAACCCACCACCACCCGATTCCCAGGTAGGCAACCAGCGCAGCCATGCCGGGAGCGAGCCGCAGCGGGTCGGCAGGGACCTCGTAGGGCCAGCGCCAGCCCGCCCCGCCGCGCAGCACGGGTGAGAGATCGAGGGCCAACACCAGGGTGATCAGCAGAGCCAGCAGGGAAGCCACCAGAACGGCGCGGGGGAGTCGAGGTGTGGGAGTCAGCATGGGGCTGGATTGTACCGTGAGGCATGGGGAACCGAAAAAAACCTTGCCAGCCACATACCCGATCCGCTATAATGTCGGTCACTGCCACCCTAGCTCAATCGGCAGAGCGAGCGCTTCGTAAGCGCTAGGTTATGGGTTCAATTCCCATGGGTGGCTCTATGGCCCCGGTTGATTCCGGGGTGTTTTCCTGATGGGTAACAGACAGCAGCCATCGGCCTGAGGGGGAGCTGCAATGGCGCTCTCGAGCGCAAAGGGATCGAGATACGGATGAACACCCGACCCCGCCCAATCACCATCGGCGTTGCTGGGGGCAGCGGCTCTGGCAAGACCACCGTAGCCCACGTGATCCTCGACCGGATCGGCGCGGAACACATCGCCTATGTGCCCCATGATTCCTATTACCGCGACCTGGGTGACCTGCCCCTTGACCAACGCTCGCTGGTCAACTTCGATCACCCTGATTCGCTAGACACGGACCTGTTCGTCGAGCACATCCAGGCGCTCCGAGGTTGGCAACCGATCCATATGCCAGTCTACAACTTCGCCACCCACTCGCGCACTGACGAAGTGCGGGTGATCCAGCCACACCGGATCATTCTCGTCGAGGGCATCCTGATCTTCGCCGAGCCGCGACTCCGCGAGCTGTTCGACGTGCGGATTTTCGTTGATACGGATGACGACGTGCGCTTCATCCGGCGGCTTCAGCGCGACGTGGCCGAGCGAGGCCGCACGCCCGAATCAGTCATCCAGCAGTGGATGACCACCGTCCGTCCGATGTATCTTGAATTCGTCGAGCCAAGCAAGCGCTATGCCCACGTCATCATCCCTGAAGGTGGGCTAAACGAGGTAGCAATGGAGATGGTTGTGGCACAGATCAAAGCCCTTAGGGAACGCAGTGAACCAACCCCCTGACCCAGCCGCTGCCCCGACCCAGGCAAAATCGCAGCCTGCCCCTCAGCAGTTTGGTTGGCAGCACGCGCTGTCTCTTCTGCTGGCCGCTGGAATCTCGGCAGCCATTTATCTATTCCATGACAGGTTGGGCGACCTCCGGCACTTGGCCTATCTGGGTGGCTTCATCGCCATGCTGGTCGGCAACGCGACCGTCGTGCTACCCGTGCCGGGGCTGATCCTTGTCTACATCCTGGGCGGGCGGCTGAACCCGCTGCTACTGGGGTTGGCCGCTGGGCCAGGCGCGGCCCTCGGTGAGATGACGGGGTACTTCGCCGGCTACGGCGGCAGTGCATTCATTGGCAATCTGGCACTCTACCAGCGCATCAAGGGCTGGATGGATCGCTACGGGCTGGCGGTGATCACGGTGCTGGCAGCCATTCCCAACCCGGCGTTTGACATGGCAGGGATCGTCGCCGGGTCGCTGCGGTTGAGGTGGTGGCAATTCTTGATCGCGGCAGCCCTGGGCAAGACGATCCAGGCGACCATCGTCGCCTACGCAGGCCACTTCTCGATAGGCTGGGTGCGCGGCCTGATCGATTAGGCAACAGGGCCATGCCCCATTCCCATGGCGCTGCACGCACCGGTTCAACAAGCCCCGGCTAGCGGGATCGTTGACTCTCATGCTGCGTGCACTAGAATCAGTGGTAGATTGACTGTGTGTTGGAATGGAGTAAGTAAGGCAGTGCAGTATGGAATACAAAGACTACTATAAAATCCTCGGCGTCCCCAAGAACGCCGATCTGAAAACGATCAAGAAAGCCTACCGGGAACTGGCCCGCAAGTACCACCCCGACGTGAACAAGTCCCCCGGCGCGGAAGCCCGGTTCAAAGAGATCAATGAAGCGCATGAAGTCCTCAGCGACCCGGAGAAACGCCAGAAGTACGACATGCTGGGCAGCAGCTATGCGCAGTGGCAGCGATCGGGCGGCGTCCCAGGGGGCTTTGACTGGAGCCAGTGGATGTCCGGCAGGCCGGGCGGCGCACGTGTGGAATACCGCGACCCAGACAGCATGTTCTCGGACTTCTTTGAAGCCATCTTTGGGGGGATGGGGTTCAGCGGGGGAGGCGGCAGCGTGCGCTTTGTAGACTTCGACGAGATGATGCGCGGCGGAGGAGGCCGCACGGGGCGGAGACGCCCAGCCCGCGGCCAGGACTACGATGCTCAGGTAGTGATCAGCCTTGAGGAAGCCTATCACGGCACTACGCGCCTGCTATCCAAGGATGGGCGGCGGCTCCAGGTGAAGATTCCACGCGGGGCCAGAACGGGCACGCGAGTCCGCATCGCGGGTGAGGGCGGCGCGGGGCCTGATGGCCAGGCTGGCGATCTGTATCTGAACGTGACAGTGCAGGAAGACCCGCGCTTCGAACGGCAGGGTGACGACCTGTACGAAGATATCACTCTCGACCTCTATACCGCCGTGCTGGGCGGCGAGGTGCAGGTTCCGACCATGACCGGTAGTGTGACTCTAAAGGTCAACCCAGGAACACAGCCGGGTCGATTGATCCGCCTCAAGGGGCGCGGCATGCCGGTGCTCAAGAAGAAGGATGCCTACGGAGACCTGTACGTGCGGGTCAATGTTGAGATTCCGACCAATCTCAGCGCTAAAGAACGGGCGCTGTTCAAAGAACTGGCAAACATCCGCCGCCAAAGCTAAGACGACAGGCCACAACGGCGTGCCGCGACCCGGCACGCCGCTGCATCTTTTGGATCAGTTGGTTTGGTGGATAGGGTTAGCAAGGTGAGAACTCAAGGACGTATTCTCGTGGCAGTGGCAGTAAGTCTGCTTGCGCTGACAAGCCTGGCCTGTACCCTGGCCCTATTTGAAGCGCCAGGCGGTAGTGCCATCGCCCCACTGGCAGGCGGAGCATCAGCGGGCGAGGCGGGCGCCACGCCCACGCCGATCCCCGAGGAACTGCTCGATGCCGCCTACGCTGAAGAGCAGTTGCTGATCAACCTCTACCAGCGAGTCAGCCCGTCGGTGGTCAACGTAGACGTGAGCGCCAGCACCAACGCAGGCGACCTAGCCGAGTTCGGACAGGGGTCGGGCTTTGTCTACGACACGGAGGGGCACATCATCACCAACTACCACGTCGTGGTGAACGCCGACGACGTGCGCGTGGTATTCAACGACGGGCGGGCATTCCCGGCGGAGGTTGTAGGCATGGATGAATTCGCTGACCTGGCGGTGATCAAAATCACACCCCCAGCGGATTACCCCCTGACCCCCCTGGAGCTGGGCGACTCCGATAGCCTCCAGGTCGGCCAAAGGGTGATCGCCATTGGCAACCCATTCGGCCTGTCCGGCACGATGACGGTCGGGATCATCAGCGCCGTCGGGCGCACCCTGCCGAGCGCCGTGATCACTGACACCGGCGTCTTCTCCAACCCGCTGATCATCCAGACCGACGCAGCGATCAACCCCGGCAACTCCGGCGGACCCCTGCTGGATTCGCATGGGCGCGTGATCGGCGTGAACGCCGCCATCCGCAGCCAGTCGGGGGTGAACTCGGGGATCGGGTTTGCCATCCCCGTCAACACGGTAGCGCGTGTTGTGCCCCAGATCATCGAGACAGGCGAAGTGCGCTACCCTTACCTGGGCATCTCAGCACAGACGGACTTCTCGATGGCCGAGCTAGCTGCCGAGTTCGATCTACCGGTGTCGGAGGGGGTGCTGGTGGCAACCGTCTCGCCTGGCTCCGGGGCAGCGCGCGCGGGGCTGCGGGGCGGCAACCGTACTGAAATCCTCCGGGGGCGCGAGGTGCAACTTGGCGGGGACATCATCACTGCCATCGACGGGGTGCCGATCCGCAACTTTGACGAGCTGCTGGGTTACCTCGTCAGCAACACCAGCGTGGGGCAGACGATCACGGTGAGCATCGTGCGCGGGGAGCAGACGCTTGACCTGCCGGTGACGCTGGGCGCACGACCCCGTAGCAGCAATTAAAGCCAGCAGCCCGCTATCGGTCGCCGGGCACAGGGTCGCGCACCCCAAGCGTTCTGCCCCAGGCTCGTCTTGCATATTTTGACAGAGAGTCCCAAGATTTGTGGAGTGACAACAGTTCCTCATCAGAAAGGAGTGTTGGCATGTTTGAGCGCAGCGATCTTGAGAGACTAGCGGCTCACGAAGGCGAACACCCTGTTGTGAGCCTGTACCTGAACCTCCCCCCGCATCTGCGGGGGACGCCAGAGGCGTATCGCGCTCGCCTGAGGACCCTCCTGAGGCAAATCAATGGCCGCGCCCCTGAGGATGATATCACCGCCGTCGAGCGATACTTCGAGCACGACTTCGACTGGGCGGGGCAGGGGGCGGCGGTTTTCTCCAGCCAGGCGGATGGGCTGTGGGCGGCGTACCAGTTCGCCGTGCCGCTGCGCAGCCATGTCCATGTGGGACGTAAGCCATTTATCATGCCACTGGCCGACCTCATAGATACTTATGGCAGCTACACCGTTGCTGTGCTGGATCAGCAATCCCTGAGCCTGTACCACTTCCACCTGGGCGAACTGGTGAAGTCCTCTCAGATGGCGGGCGATGAGGTGCGTAGCGTCAACGCGCCTGGCGGCAACCGCCAGGCAGGTAGGACGCGCGGCGAGCCGACCGATCACAAACGGGAGCTAGTCCGCAGCAACCTGAAGAAGTTCGTGGATGCGCTGGATACATTCGCGCGCCAGCACAAAGCCGAAAGCCTGTTGCTGGGCGGCACCGAGACAAACATCGCGCAGTTCCGCGAGATGTTGCCGCCCCCGTGGCGCGACCGTCTTCAGGGGGGCTTCCCTATCTCGTCGCGCGCTTCAGAAACAGAGGTTCGGGATCGCTCACTGGAAGCGCTTCACGCGGCACATAAGGCCCGCCAGGAGAAACTGGTGGAGAGCATTCGCGTTGCGGCAGCCAAAGCGGCCAATGGCACAGTGGGCATGGACGATACGCTGCTGGCCCTCCACGCCGGGCGAGTACAGACCCTGGCTCTGGTGGAGGGCTTGGAAGTGCCCGGTTACCAGTGTAATGGCTGTGGCTACCTGACCATTCATGACAACGGAGCATGCCCCTACTGCGGAAACACCTTCCGTCCGGTGGAGAACGCTGCCGAACACGCTGTGCGCCGCGTTGTGGAGCAGGGTGGTGGGATCGAGTTTATGGAGGAAGACTCGCAATTGGTTGAGATAGGGGGGATCGCTGCCTTACTGCGGTATTAGGCCATCTTCACACGATCCGGGCACGGGATGGGGGCAAGGGCACGCCTTGCCCCCGCGTTCTTGCCATACCCGGCTCCCCCTTTCATGTGCACGCAAGGAGATGCCATGAACAACCCGCGCCCCGCCAGCAGGCCACACCACCTGATCCTGGCTGCATTGTTGCTGGCTGCCCTGTTCGCTCTGGCGCTGGGCAGCTCGATGCGCGAGTCGCCCACCTTTGATGAGGGGTTCTACATTGCGCGCGGCTGGGCCTTCCTAAAGACGGGCCACCTGATGCCGCTGGGCCACCCCCCGCTGACCAATCTGCTCAGCGGGCTGGGAGTGTTGTTGGAACCCGGCCTGCCCCATCCAACCTCGTTGCAAGGCTGGGCAGTTAACGACGCAGAGCAGGTGAGCGAAGACCTGCTGTGGAATCGGGGGATCAACACCACTCGTGTGGTCTTGCTGGCCCGGCTACCGATCCTGTGGCTGGGGCTGCTGTTGGGAGCGCTTGTCTACCGTTGGGGCCGCGAGGAGTACGGCCCGGCCAGCGCCATTCTGGCGCTGACCTTGTACGCCTTCTGCCCGAATGTGTTGGCCCACGCCGGTCTGGCAACGACCGATCTAGGGGTGGCCGCGTTCTTTGTGGCGGCGCTGTATGCTTGGACACGTTTTCTTCATCGGCGCACAGCGGGTTGGCTGGCAATCAGCGGGTTGGCCTTTGGGCTGGCGCAGGCAGCCAAGTACTCCGCGCTGGCGCTGATCCCGCTGCTGGGTGTGATGACGATCTGGTTCGGCTTGCGACGAGGACCATTGACCTGGCAGCAGGGCGTGGGAGTGGTTGGCTCGACCTTCCTTGGCGCGGCGTTTGATCGATTGGCTCGCTGGCCGCTGGGCTGGCTATGGACGGCGTTGCTGGCGCTGCTCCTGATGGCCGGAATCGGGCTGGTCGTACTGTGGGCGGTATATCTGTTCAGCCTCCAACCCGATGTAGCGGGCGCGCGTTACCCGCTCAGCGCCTATGTTTCGGAGTTCCAGCACTTCCTGGGGTTGGCAGCGGAAGGCCATCGGGCCTATCTGCTGGGCCGGTTTTCCGATACAGGTTGGTGGTACTACCACCCATTTGCGCTGGCAGTGAAAACCACCCTGCCGACATTGATCCTGCTGGCACTGGCGACCCTGCTGGCGGTGGGCCGCGAGATGCGAGCCAGTGAGTGGGAGATCGCCTTCCCGGCGCTGATCTATCTGGGCCTGACGATGCTCGGCTCGTTGAATGTCGGCATCCGCTACCTGCTGCCCATGATCCCGCTGATGTTCCTGTTTGCGGCGCGGACCGCTTATGGGCCGCTGCGGACGGGCTGGCTGCGCCCCAGCGTCCTGGCGACCCTCGCCACCGCCCATATAGCTGTAGCGTTATGGAATTACCCTGCCTATCTGGCGTTCTTCAACCTGGCGGCGGGTGGGCCAGATAACGGCTACCGCCTGCTGGCCGATTCGAACCTCGACTGGGGGCAGGACCTACCCGGGCTGGCCGATTACCTGGAGCGGCACGGGATCGGCGGCCCGATCTACCTCAGCTACTTCGGCCAGGCCGATCCGGCCTATTATGGCATCGACTACGTGGCTCTGCCGGGCTGGCCCCCACCACCGCCCGACCCGAATCGCCCCCCTTTCTACCCCCTGAACCCTGCGCCAGGGCTGTATGCGATCAGCGCATCGAACCTCGTCGGAGCGCAACTCTATGACCCAGACGACTTCGGCTACTTCCGCGCCCGCAGACCAGTGGCGACCATCGGCCACAGCATCTTTCTCTACGAGGTTACAGCCGATGTGCTGCCGGAGACCGGACAGGCAGGCCCCTGGTTTGCACAGTGCGCCGCCCCCGAGCCATCCGAGACCGAGGCGAGGCTTGCCCGCTTAACCGGCGTGGACAGTCTGCGCCACCTGTACTTCGACTGCCGCCAAGCGCTGCCCTTCCTTGGCGGGCCGGGCTGGGTGTTGATCCCAGAGGGATTGGAGCCAGTCGTTGACCTGGGCGAACCGGACTTCCTTGCGCGGACAGCCGACGGGTCGCCGCGCTACCGAGTATGGGTAGCCGATGCAGCGCCACCCGCGCCACAGTCAAGTATCGAGTTCCCGCCTGTGCCGCTGCCGGTGTCCATTGCGGCTCACGTTGAGCTACTTGGCTACCATCTGAGCACCGGGGCAATTCAGGCCGGCGACTCGCTGGTGCTGACCGCCTGGTGGCGCGTCCGCGAGCCGCCCCCCCCACCCGTCTCGATCTTCGCCCACCTACTGGCCCCCGACGGCAGTCTGCTGCTAGCGGGCGATGCGCTCGGTGTGCGTGCTGAGGACTGGCGTCCCGGCACGGTGATCGTGCAGCAACACACCTTCCCCATCCCGCCGGATACGCCAGCGGGCAGCTACACGCTGGCCATGGGGCTATATTCGCTGAGCACTGGCGAGCGATTCCTGATTGCTCAATCTGGCGAGCGCGTTATCGACCGGATCGTGCTCCGCACCGTGCAGATCAGCGATAGCAGCTCATAGGCCGCCAAAAAAGCGCCCCTACGATTTCCACTCCACTCGGAGATCAAACCCGCGCTTGCGGAGTTCCTCAGCAAAAGCGGGGCCAGGCACAGCCAGCTCAACCGGCACACCCCCACGCGGGGTCTGACCGCGCGCCTGAGCCTGGGAGATGATCGCCGCGTGCCAGCCGGTGGTGCGCTCCATTGCAGTGAAGCCAGTGGCCTCGTCATACCAGTCAAACAGGTCAACCACAACTTGCGCCTCCCTGCCATCCCTGATCCCACGTCCGACCACTCGCACAACCACCAGGTCGCGTTGGTCGGGGCGGGCGTAGAGCTTCGGGCCGAGCACGGCGTGCAGCAGGTGACGCGGGATCACCCGCTGCCCATCCACCTCCACCGGTTCCAGATCGATCAGCCCCGCATCGCTGAAGGTCTTCCATTGAGCAAAGTGCCCTGGCCAGCGCACCGTCTTATTCTGCAACGTGCGGAGCTTGCCTGCATACGTCCAAGGCATCGTGCTGGTTCCACCTGCCGTGGTGAATGCCTCCAACTGACCGACGGGTTCGGGGAAATCCACCAACTCGTATTCCTGGAAGCAGGTCATCTCCATTGGTTGGCCATCACGAATGAAGATGGTAGTGCCAAAGTACTCGTTGGTCAGCCCCTCGATGTTGAAGGTCAGAATGTAGTTCCAGGGCGGCTCCGGGTTCTGCGGGATTCCGCCGTCGTACATCAGGATATCCCATGCCTCATCAAACAGGCTGATGGTGTAGGCGCACAGCGAATTGCCCAACCCCGGAACCTGCCCGCAGTCGGGCGTCAGGGTGATCCCAGCGGCCTTCGCCTCGGCATCGAGCGCAAGCTGCTGGCGGGTGAGGTCGGTATTGCCGCCGAAGTCGGTCATGCTGGCACGGGCGCGGATCGCCGCGCGGGCCAGGTCCAGGTTGTAGAAGTACGGCACGCCAGAGACGAACGCCTGGATACCATTCTCTGTCAGCAGCCTCACGACCGCCCCGGAATCTCGCACGTCGATCTGCGTCGGGCGGGCGATCTCGCGCCCGATTAGCCGGTTGACCCGCACTGCATTGCGTTCCGCCTGAGCTAGGTCGGCGTCGGCCATCACGATCAGGTCAGCCTCGCCGAACCGGGCGATATCATAGGCCGAGGCCGTGCCCTGCCGCCCGGAGCCGAGAATCGCATAGCGGTAGCCCATTCCGAATTGCCTCCCGTGTGGAAGATGATAAAGTCATGCAGGTTGAGCCACCACCAGTATAAAGCATGATCTGAGGCGCTGATCACTCTCTTTGCGAAAAACGGAACAACAGGGATGCGCATTTCCCCAGCACAACTCGCCAAGATCGCCCCACGCATGGAGCAGGCTCGCAACATCTGGCTGGCGAGCGTCCGCGCCGATGGCAGGCCCCATCTGGTGCCGATCTGGTTCGTGTGGCACCAGAGCAAGGTGTGGATCTGCACGGGCAACGGATCGCAGAAGCACGTCAACATCCGGCGCAACCCGCGCGTCAGCGTGGCACTGGAGGACGGCAGCGATCCGGTGGTGATCGAAGGCACGGCGACGATCCACGAGGATGCGGCCACCCGCGATGCGCTGGCGCCGGTGTTTCAGGCAAAGTATGATTGGGACTTCCGCACCGATGGTGAATACGGCACAGCGCTGATCGATATCACACCGACCAAGCTGTTGCTAGGTGGGGAGTGATACCGCCTCTCACTTTCGCGGGAGTGGTTTTACGAATGTCAAGGATGTCTTGATGACGCGGTATCCAATCCGCAGATAGAAGCGATGCGCCCGCTCTCGCTTGACGTTGGAGCGGACGTATACCGCCTCGCAGCCCCGCTCACAGGCCCACGCCTCAATATACTCCATCAGCCTCTTACCAATCCCCTGGCTACGATAGCGCTCATCCACCACCAGCCCGCCCAACTCGATGTGTAGCGGGTCGGTGAGCAGGGGTCGGATGAAAGCGTGCGCCCAGCCGATCACCTCTCCATCTGCAGTCTGCGCCACATACAGCACACAATCTGGGTCAGGTAGGATGTGATCCACCAGCCGCGCGCGAAGTTCCGCCTCATGAACGGGGTAACCCAGTTGCGCGCTCAACACCGTAAGGCGCGGACTATCAGCGGCGGCGGCAAGCCGGATGATGATCGATTCGGCAGACACGGGATGTCCCCTCGATTCGGTATGCCACCAGTCTACGTGAAAGGGCCAGCGGGATCAATAGTGGCGTCGACGGCCCACCCTTGTGGTCTCGATCTCACATGCCGCGCCTGCCGATTGCACTGGGAGCATCTCACGCCTGCGTTAATCTCGCGCGTCCTACTCTCAGAATGGTTGACGTTCTGCCGTCTGCGTGGTAGGATTGAGCACAATTGAAACATCAACGGCTGCGACGGAAACGAGTAGGCGGGCGGTTTTCCATCCTAGCAAGCCCGGGTTGATGCGAGCCGGGTATGGAACCCCGCAGAATATCCTTCCTGAGCCGTCCGCCGAACGGCGTCCATGCTGGGCGCCCAGTAAGCCCGACCGGGCTCGCCGCCCGTTACCCAGGCGCGGTTACCATCGTGTAGCCGGAAAGAGTGGGCGACGGCGAAACCAGGCATCGCTGGGTCGCCAAGTAGGGTGGTACCACGGGGGTATCGCGCTCTCGTCCCTGGCGGGCGGGGGCGTTTTCATTGGCATATCACTGCGCCGACCGTCGGCTGCTGGGGTCTTGAAGTGCTCCACCATGACCGATCTGCTTTTCCAGACTGACAGCTATCTCACCACCTTCGAGGCGCGTGTGACCGGCATTGATGAGACAACGCACGCGGTGATCCTCGACCGCACGGCCTTCTACCCCGGTGGAGGTGGCCAAGCTTGTGACCGGGGGACGTTGACCATTGATGGGATTGTATACCCGGTCAACCGGGTGGCGAAGTCTGCTGGTGAAGTGCTGCACGTTCTGGGGGCCGATCCCCTGCCGCGACCCGGCGCGACCGCAGTAGGCCAGATTGACTGGGCCTATCGCTATCCGTTGATGCGTACACACACGGCTATGCATATCCTGTGTGGTGTGGTCTGGCACGACTATGGTGCGTTCGTCACTGGCGGCGCTATGGAGCCGCTTCAGGGGCGCATGGACTTTGAATTCGAGACCATGCGTCAGGACCTGGTGCGCGAGATCGAGCAGCGGATCAACGCAGAGGTCGCCGCTGCCCGTGAAGTGCGGGTGCGAATCCTGCCTCGGGCTGAGGCGTTCCAGATACCGGACCTGATCCGCACCAAGATCAACCTGCTGCCAGAGGGCATCACTGAGGTGCGAACGGTCGAGATCGTGGGGCTGGACCTCCAGGCTGATGGCGGAACGCATGTGCGGAACACATCGGAAGTGGGGCATTTGCGAGTGGTGGACTATAAAAGTAAGGGCAAGATCAACAAGCGGATTTACTTTGAGGTTGACGAGTAAGACGTGGTTTACGCGCCCTCTGTCACTCCGCCCTATGAGCGGTCCTTCCAAGAGAGAGGCCGGGATGAAGAGCAAGGGCGGTTAAAAAGAGGACAGAGGCGAGAGCCTGTGACCCGATGGAGGGGGTGCAGCTTGCGTGTGCTGCATGAGGTTCATCCTGAAGAGGTGCTGATCAGCCGGGGCCAGTACCGCTATTTGCGCGGTGGCCAGCCGACTGGGCAGGTCGAGCACTGGCAGATCACCCGTCTGCCCAATGGGCAGGAAGTGGTGCGGGCAGATGTGGATGGGTCGCAAATCCCTGCCGGCCCCCATCTGCTGACTCACCTCCAGCGCCGCCCGGATGGTCGCCCAGAGTGGTTACGTCTTCAGTATATGAAAGGCGACCTGTTGGCGGCGGCCCAATACCAGTTCGAGGATGCAGAGGTGATCGTCATCCGCCAGGAGGCCGGAGGGCACCGGCGGCAGGATAAGGTGGAGATCGCTGCCAACTATGTGGTGGATTACCACCCGGTGATCGCCCATGATTACGTCTGGCGCGGCTACCCTGCAACCGCCGGGGGCAAGGCGTGGTCGATCCCGGTCTTCAGCCCCGATCTGTGGGCATTAGGAGGCGATGTGCTTTCCGGGCGGGCGCTGCGCTTTGCGGTCACTCCTCTGGCCCCGGAGACCTGCGAAGTCCCAGCGGGCCGCTTCGAGGCGGCACGGTGCTACAAGGTCATCCTCAGCGATTCCGTGCTGGCAATGGCCTGGTACGATTCCGCTGGTATCCCACTGCGCTGGCATTACCCAGACAAAGGATACGACTTTGTGTTGGTCGAGTACACGCGCGGGCCGCAGAGTATCGGATCGGGCGGATAAGATGCCTTGCCGTAACCAGCATAACCGTTCCACGCTGGCGCCACACGCTAACGAGGAGAGGCATAGCGGGTTCCGCGCAGGGAGGCAGGGGTCAAGAGAATGACCGACTTTCACCAGCAAATGGCCGACCTGGGCGCCCAGATCGCCAGGCTGGAAGCGCGACTGGGTGAGGTCTATAGTGAGTTTGTGGAACTGAGCACCCCCCTGATTCCATTCCTGGTGCGCTACCAGACCGAGGTCCTGCGCCATCACCGGGCACTGGTGATAGCCCAGCGCGAAGTTGCCGATGCGCGGGCCGCATTGGGGGACTCCTCAGCATTGGGGCCGGGGGGCGCGCACTCCCCGTTAGATGATCTGCTGGAACGTAGGCCGCCGACGGTTGAGGAACAATATGCACGGGCCTCCAGGGGAGACGACGGCTTCAACCCGTGCGAACAGCCCGACCTCCCCCCCGCATCCCCGACCGTCCGCAGGCTATATGCAAGGGTTGTAGCGCAGGTGCACCCGGCACTGGCCGCCTCGTCCCAGGAGCGCAAGCGCCGTGCGGGCCTGATCAACCAGATCAACGCAGCCTATCTGCACCGCGATGAGGTTGCCCTTCAGGCAGCGGCGGATGCCTATGCAGGCCCGTCCCATCTGCCCATGGTGGTGGACAAGAAAGCGGTGCAGGCTATGCGCAGCCGGGCATTTGACCTTGAAGAACTGATCATCCGGCTGGAGGGCCAGTGCTACGACCTGCGCCACGGCGATGTGGCACGCCTGCACGCCTTTGCCTGTGATGCCGAGGCCAACGGGCAGGACCTCTTGGCCGACCTCAGCCAGCAGCTCCAGCGCGAGCTGGAACGCACCACAACAGAGCTGGCAGAATTGCGGTCACGTATGGGATGGGAATGATGAACTGGAGCCGTACAGGAGAGTGGTAAGATGGCATTCTGCTTGACCGGGCCTGGCCGAGGGCAGGCCAAAGGGGGTGATCGTATGGCGCAGCGACCTCGCTCGCCTCGCTCGATTGCGGGCACGACTCAAAAGCAACCGACCCTGCATCACGCCTAACGTTGTACCGGCAGTGCGTGTAGGGGGCAGGTCGGCGATCTCCGGTCGCTAAGACCTGCCCCTGCGATTCACCGGAAATCGGAGAGGATTGCGATGTTCGAGCCAGTGACACCCAACGTGGATGTTCAACAATTAGAGGCCGATCAACTTGCCTTCTGGCGCGAGCGCGACGTGTTTCACCGCACCATGCGTGAGCGTCTGGGCGGGCCGCACTACGTATTTTACGAAGGCCCGCCGACCGCCAACGGCAAGCCGGGGACGCATCATGTCCTGGCGCGCGCTTTCAAGGATATGTTCCCGCGCTATAAGACCATGCAGGGTTACTACGTTCTGCGTAAAGGTGGCTGGGATACGCATGGCCTGCCAGTCGAAATTGAGGTTGAGAAGATGCTGGGGATCGAGCACAAGTGGCAGATCGAGGAGTACGGCATCGCTGCGTTCAACCAGAGGTGCAAGGAGAGCGTCTTTGAGTACATTAAGGAATGGGAGAACCTAACGGAGCGCATTGCCTTTTGGGTGGACCTGGAGAATGCGTATGTCACCTTCACCAACGACTACATCCAGTCCGTGTGGTGGATTCTGCGCCAGTATTGGGATCAGGGCCTGCTGTACCAAGGTTACAAGGTCGTCCCCTACTGCCCGCGCTGCGGAACCCCGCTATCCAGCCACGAGGTGAATCTGGGCTACCAGGACAACACCCCTGACCCGTCGATCTACGTGCGCTTCAAGGTACAGGGCGAAGAGAACACGTACTTTCTGGTCTGGACAACGACCCCCTGGACGCTGCCCGGCAATGTGGCGCTGGCCGTTGGCGAGGATGTGGATTACGTGAAGGTCGAGGGGCCAAACGGGGAAGGGCAGACCGAGACTCTAATCCTGGCTGAGGCGCTGTTGGAAGCGGCCCTCGGTGAGCGAGCGCGGCAGTACCGTGTCGCGGCCCGGCTGAAGGGCCGCGCTCTGGCCGGGATGCACTACGAACCGCTGTACCGCTTCCTGCCCACCGAGCAGGATTATGCCTATGTCGTCACTGGCGACTTTGTCAGCACCGAGGACGGCACGGGCATCGTCCACATCGCCCCGGCCTTCGGCGCGGATGACCTCGACGTGGGGCGCAGGTTCAACCTGCCAGTGCTGATGACCGTCAACCCGCAGGGCGCGTTTGTGGAGGCAGTGACGCCTTGGGCAGGGATGTGGGTCAAAGATGCCGATCCCTCCATTATCGAGGAGCTTGAGTCGCGCGGGCTGCTGTTCTGGTCGGGTACGTATCTGCATACCTACCCGTTCTGTTGGCGGTGTGAGACGCCCCTGCTGTACTATGCCCGCCCAACGTGGTACATCCGCACCACCGAGCGCAAAGCCGATCTGGTGGGTCTGAACCAGACCATCAACTGGGTTCCAGAGCACATCCGTGATGGGCGCTTTGGCGATTGGCTGGAAAACAACGTGGATTGGGCGCTGGGCCGCGAACGCTACTGGGGCACGCCGCTGCCGATCTGGGTCTGCGATAACCCAGGCTGCGGGCACAAGCACTGCGTCGGTGGAGTGGCAGAACTCACGGAGCTGACCGGGCAGGATCAATCGGGCCTTGACCTGCACCGGCCTTTCGTGGATGAGGTCACCTGGACATGCGCAGAGTGCAGCACAGGCACGATGCGCCGCGTGCCAGAGCTGATCGATGTGTGGTTCGACTCCGGCGCGATGCCGGTGGCACAGTGGGGCTACCCCTACACCAATCAGGAGCTATTCCGGGGCCAGTTCCCAGCGGACTTCATCTGCGAGGCTGTTGACCAGACACGTGGCTGGTTCTACTCGTTGCACGCGATCAGCGCCCTGTTGTTCAGGAGCGTTTCGTTCAAGAACGTCATCTGCCTGGGGCATATCCTCGACGAGAAGGGCGAGAAGATGTCCAAGAGCAAGGGCAACGCTGTTGACCCCTGGGAAGTGATCGAAGCCTACGGGGCGGATGCGTTCCGCTGGTATATGTACACAGCCAGCCCCCCTGGCGAGTCGCGCCGCTTCTCGGTCAATCTGGTGGGGCAGTCGTATCGCTCGTTCTACCTGACCCTGTGGAACACCTACAGCTTCTTTGTGACCTACGCCAACCTGGATCGCTTTGACCCGACAAAGACAAATGTGCCGACAGGGGAGCGCAGCCAGCTTGACCGCTGGGCATTGGCAGAGTTGCATACGCTGGTGCGCGATGTGACCTTCGCTTACGAGACCTACGATGTGACTGGTGCGACACGGCCTATCGAGAAGTTCGTGCACGATCTATCGAACTGGTACGTGCGCCGGTCGCGGGGTCGCTTCTGGCGAGGTGGCGACGACCGGGACAAGGCGTCGGCTTATCTGACCCTGTACGAATGTCTGGTGACGGTAGCCAAACTGCTGGCTCCCGCCATGCCGTTTCTATCCGAGGCGTTGTATCGCAACCTGGTTAGCACAGTCGACCCGACTGCGCCGGATAGCGTGCACCTAGCCGCCTGGCCGCAGGTCAACGAGGCACTGATCGACCAAGCGTTGATCGAAGACATGCGACTAGTGATGCGGCTGGTCAGCCTAGGGCACGCGGCCCGCAACGAGGCAGGTCTCAGGGTGCGGCAACCATTGGCGAGCGTGGCCTACTCCGTTCCTGGGGGGCAGGCAGGAGTCGTGCACCAGTATGCGGACCTGATCGCCGATGAGCTGAATGTCAAGGGAGTAGGGCTGCTGGAGTCGGCGGAACGGGTGGTCACTTATCAGCTCAACCCGCTGCCAAAGCGGCTCGGCCCAAAGTATGGCGCGGCCTTCCCTGCGATCCAGCGGGCACTGCGCGAGGGCGATGCGGCCACCTATGCCCGCGCACTATTGGCCGGGCAGTCGATCACGGTGCGATTCGATGGGCAGGAGGCCACGCTGACGCCAGATGAGGTCGAGGTGAAGCGTAGCCCAGCGGCAGGCTATGCCGTAGCCGAGGAGGGGGGGTATCTGGCCGCGCTCGATGTGACGCTGACCAGTGACCTGATCGATGAGGGGCTGGCCCGCGAGTTCATCCGCCGGGTGCAGACCCAGCGCAAGGAAGCGGGCTTCAACGTCGAGGACCGGATCGCCACCGAGTACACCGCCAGCGAGCGCCTGGCGCGGGCAGTGGCCCGTTTCGCCGAGCTGATCCGGGGTGAGACGCTATCTGAGTCGCTGAGCGCGGTGGG
>DAOTYF010000047.1:0-6872 GCA_034434995.1 Anaerolineae bacterium | reverse complement strand
CAGGAGTTAGAGCAGCAGCAGGCGGTGCTCCGCGCTGAGCTGGCCGAAGGGCGGATCATCCCGGAGAATGGCATGGGCTACAGCACGCACCAGGCCGATGACGCCACTGACGCCTACGAGCAGGCCGCTGACCTTGCCATGCGACGGAACGCCGAGCGCCTGCTGTACCTTGTTGAGCGCGCCCTCCAGCGCATGGATGCAGGCACGTACGGCGTGTGCCGCAACTGCGGCAATCGCATTGACGATGCCCGTCTCAAGGCCATCCCCTATACCCGCTACTGTATGGAGTGTGCCACCCGGCTCGCTGAGAGGGAGTAAGGGCGCGGCGCTGTCGGTTGGTGCCCTGGCAGCCTTGTCCTGCCAACACCACATGGCCCTGGCTGCCCCGCCGCAGGATATCTTTCTTCAGTACGATCCGTACTCGTCCACCGCCTCAAAGAAAGCGACCACGTTTTCCCAGGGGATGTTCTCCTCCGGTTCCAGGTCATAGGCCGGGCTGATGATCAGCCCGCCACCGCGCCCCACCGTGGCAATGCGCTCACGCACCTCCGCGCGGATGTCGTTGGGCTTCCCAAAGGACCAGCGCTGCGGCGTCCCCACTGTGCCAAAGAAGACAAGTTGATCCCCGTATTGCGCCTTGAGCTTGGCCGGGTCTGACACATCGGGCTGGACGGGGTTGAGGATATCCACGCCGATCTCGATCAAGTCGGGGATGATCGGCTCGATGTTGCCATCGCTGTGCCAGAAGATCGCCACCTCCGGGTTGGCGGCACGGGCAGCATCGATGATGGTTCGGACGTGCGGTTTGAAGTACTCCCGCCACATGGTCGGGCTGATCAGCATCTGCGTTGGCTCGGCCACGTCATCATCCAGCGCCAGGATATCGATCCCGGCACGCACCAGCGCCAGTGTGACCACCAGATGCATCGCAGTGAGTTGTTCGAGCAGGTAGTGGACAAGGGGCGGATTCTGTTTGAGGTCCATCATGAACTGCATGAAGCCACGCAACCGCCAGGCCGTCTCAAATAACTCACCGCCCAGGTGCGGGGGGGAGGCCATCACCGGGTATCCCTGCTCATGCCAATGATCCACCTCAGCACGGAGGCGGTCGGGATTCACACGAGACATGAAGTCGGGCAGCGGCGCGGCGGCGATCTCAGCAATGGTCTTCGCATCGCCTAAGCGGGCATCGCGCTCGACTTCCGGGTGGTAACCCCAGTCGTGGTAGGTTCGCAAGATGCGCTTTGAGCCGACGTAAGCATCCTCCGGCAGCGAGCGCAGATAGCGCAGGAAGTCCTCTTGCTCGCGTGGCGCAGTGATGTCCACAAAGCGAATATCGGTGTTAAACACCTCCCCTGCTTCCCGACCAGGATAGCGGCTGAACTCGCACGGATAGAAGTTGACCATGCGGGGGACGCGGTCGGGCTGCTGGTGACGTAGCACAGTCAGGACGCGCTCTCGGGGGGTGAGGGACATAGGACGGCTCGTCCTATCCGCTGAGCGGATCAGTATTTGCGGACAAGCGTTCGGTAGGCGGTTGGCTGCCGTGATTGTAACGTCTGGCGCTCCTCACGGTATTTACGCACATCATCCAGATCGATGCGAGCCACCACAAAGCCCTCCAGCGGGCGGGTGGCGAGTTTCCGGGTCTCCCTGGCATCCTTCTTATCACCGGGATTATCCTGGCTACCCTTCTTGTCCTCTTTGGGGCTATCCTTATCTTTGTCCCTGTCAGGAACAGGTTCCTCTCCGGGGAGGGAGGCGTATACCCTGCCGCGTGGCCCTACGATCATGCTATGCCCGCCAAAGGCCAGGGTGACATCCTCTCCGACGCGATTAGCGCCGGCCACAAACACCGCGTTCTCATAAGCGCGGGCCTTGAGGAGTGTCTGCCATTCGTCAATGTCGTCCTTCTCCCAACAACCAAGCAGGCACAACAGTTCTGCGCCATCCAGCACTAAGCTACGCGCCACCTCAGGGAAGGCCAGGTCCCAGCCAAGCATCAAACCCACCACACCGAACTCTGTTTCGAACACCGGCAGGCGGTAACCCTCACGGAAGGCCATCCGCTCCTCGCCCCTGAGGTGTGTTTTCCGATACTCCCCGATCAGCTCACCATCGGGGCCAATCAGCACGGCTGCATTATAAATGATGCTCTCGACCCGTTCCTTGGCCACCATACCGAAGGCAATATATACCCCAAGCTGCTGGGCACGCTGGGACATCAAATTGACCGTTGGGCCAGGGATGATCTGAGCGGCCTGGGTGAACTTCACACCCAGTTCATAGCCACTGGTGACCAGCTCCGGGAATACAATCAGGTCAACCTTCTGTGAGCTGGCGATCCGCGAGACAAAGTCCGACATCTTCACCAAGTTGTCCTCGATCTCGCCTAGCTGGGGTTTCATCTGCACAGTAGCAACAGTGATTTCGCGCATAGTCTCCTCAAGATAGCGATGAGCATCGGGCAGGGCATGCCTTGTCCTACTAAACAAGTAGCAAGGTAGTGAAGAGCAGCAGGTGCGTCAAGCGCCTCGCCCCTGCAAACAGGCAAGGGGCGAGGCCACGCCTCGCCCCTTTTAAACTAGCCGGTTTATTTTATCCGACCATTCAGCTTTCCGTCAATGACTCCAGGAACTCAAGATTGGACTCTGTGCGGCGCAGCCGTTCGATCAGCGCCTCAGTGGCAGTGGTGATATCCATCCCCGCGCCGTTTGGCGGCGCTGCCAACATCTGGCTGAGCATCCGACGCATCAGCCACACCCTCTGGAGAACGTCCGGACCGAGCAAGAGTTCCTCGCGGCGGGTGCTAGATCGCTCGATATCGAAGGCGGGGAAGATACGGCGCTCCTGGAGCTTACGCGACAGGTGAAGCTCCATATTGCCCGTGCCTTTGAATTCCTCGTAGATCACATCGTCCATCCGCGAGCCGGTATCAACCAGGCAGGTAGCGATGATTGTCAGCGAGCCACCCTCTTCAATGTTGCGGGCTGCGCCAAAAAACCGCTTAGGCGGGTACAGGGCGCTCGGATCGAGGCCGCCGGAGAGCGTACGCCCGCTGGGCGGGACGACCAGGTTATAAGCGCGCGCCAAGCGGGTGATGCTATCCATCAGGATCACCACATCCTTGCCGCTTTCAACGAGACGCTTGGCGCGCTCCAACGCCATCTCGCTGACCCGCACCTGGTTGGTCCACGTCTCATCGAAGGTCGAGGCGACTACCTCTGCCTCAACGGACCGATCCATATCAGTGACTTCTTCCGGGCGCTCGCCGATCAACAGCACCATCAGATGAACATCGGGATAATTGCGGCTGATAGCATTGGCGCATTCTTTAAGTACGGTCGTTTTGCCTGCTTTGGGCGGCGAGACGATCAGGCCGCGCTGGCCCCGCCCAATCGGGGCCGTCAGGTTCAACAGCCGGGTTGAAAGGATGCGGGGGTCGGTTTCGAGATCAAAGCGCCGGTCAGGGAAGATGGGGGTCAGTTGATCGAAGGAGGGCCGGTGTTTGGCTGTTTCCGGGTCCAGGCCATTGACCGCCTCAACGCGCAACAGACCATAATACTTCTCTGTATCTTTGGGTGGGCGCACCTGGCCGATCACCATGTCGCCAGTACGGAGGTCAAAGCGCTTGATCTGTGTCTGGCTGACGTAGATATCCTCTGGGCCAGGCAGGTAGTGGACGGATCGCAGGAAGCCGATGCCATCCTCAATAATGTCCAATACCCCGCCGCGCAACTCGTGCCCTTGCTGCTCGGCTTTGTGGCGCAGCAGCGAGACGATCAAATCCTGCTTTTTGAGGCGGCTATAGCGATCAATCCCGGCTTCTCTGCCCAATTCACGAAGCTCTGACAATGCCATCGCCTCTAGGTCGGATATACTGAACTCCATAGTCATGCCATCCTGGTGAAGTGAACTGAATTAGTCGTGGGAAAATCGATAGTTAGTGGTGAGGGGCCGAAACCGCGCGACCTACCGCCAGGTCGCTGGCCCGATTGAGCGCTTCGACCTCGTCATCCGTCAGGCGCCAGCCGAGCGCACCTGCATTAGCGGTCGCCTGCCGGGCGTTCTTGGCGCCTGGAATGGGAACGGCCCCCTGGCAGATCACCCAGTTGAGCGCTACCTGTTCAGGAGCGCGGCCTACGCCATTGAGCCGGTGACCCTCGCCGATCTCACGTAACAAGCCAATCAGCGGCTGGATGCGACGGAGCAACTCCTTGCTATAGCGATGGCGGCGCGCGCCGGATGGGGGGTTATCCGGCGTGTACTTACCAGTCAGCAGACCCATTGCCAGGGGACTATAGGCCACCAGAGTCACCCCCAGCTCGCGGCAAGTATCCCGCAGCCCGTTGCGCTCTGGATCGCGGTGCAGGAGGCTGTATTGGACCTGGTTGGCGCTGAGAGGGATACCGCGCTTGGCAAGGAGGTCGTGAGCGATACGGGTCTGCCTGGCGTCGAAGTTCGATACACCAGCTAGCCGCGTCAGGCCCGCCTCAACCGCCTCAGCCAGCCCACTGACCCAGGTGGTGTAGGATACGGGAGGCCAGGGCCAGTGAATCAGGTACAAGTCCACTCGCTCAAGACCCAATCGCCTCAGGCTACCACGCAGCGCGCTCATCAGGCGGCCCTTCCCCCAGCGCCAGGGATAAGGGAAGAACTTGGTCGTCACCACCGGGTTCTGACCCGACCTCCGCATGAATTCACCCAACAGGCGCTCGGAACGACCCATGCCATAGATTTCAGCCGTGTCAATGAAATTCACGCCCGCCTGGATACTCGTTTCCAGAGCCGCATACACGTCGAGGTCATCGTAACCCGCGCCGTAGCCCCACACAAAGGGATCGCCCCACGACCAGCCCCCCAGCCCAACCGGGCTGATGTGCACCTGGCTGCCGCCTAAAGTGACCAACGAGAGCGGCGCAGTGTTTTGCATTGACTGCATTACAATTCCAGAGATTGAAACCCTGGTATATCAACCACCAGGAAGTATGACTGTTACGCGCTATCGGGAGCACCCACACAAGCTCAGAATCGCTGACAATCCAGGGAGGCGCACAATGGGTGAGTCGGTGCGAGTGCCCCACACACAGGGCACGGCGGACAGGCGAAGGAATGGGCGCAGCGTGTCTCGATCAGGCGATGGAGCTTGTACCACGAGTGGCTCCCCCTCTCCACGAGAGGGGCGTCAGAGCAGCTACTTCAGTTTATGCAGGGATGCAGGGAATGTCAAACTGGTCGGAGTATAACATGCGACCTACGGCACGTCAATGCTGCCCTTTGTCCGTAGAAAGGCAGGCCGCGCTGTGCCCACCACAACACGGCCTGCCTTCGGTCTATCCTCGATCCTTGGCGACGCGCATCCCCAATCTTCTCGGATGACCCTGTGTTCCCTGGCTTATCTCCGATCCGACCACGCACCATACCAGCAAACCTATGCTCCCCGATGCCAGAGAACCGGATAGCAACGATGCTCCACCCAATTCAAATCCGCTTGTCCTCACCTCGGCCACCGTACCAGTCTGCCCGATTCTGTGCAATACATCACACCCCGGATCGTTGCTACCATTGCCAGGGATTATAGGCTGGGAAGGCAGGAAGGGTAAATAGCACCCTTGTCCCATTGAGCATATCTGCTCCCAGCAACTCCGCCGTGTAGCGCAGGCTATGGTATACTCGCTCCCTGTCTGAAAAGCACCCTGTCAAAGGCAATGCATGGTCATCCTTATCCTGCCCGCTTACAACGAGGAAGCAGCCCTTCCCCCGCTGCTTGACGCCATCGAGGCGGTTCGCAATGCCCATATCCCTGACCTGCGTGTCATCGTTGTGGACGATGGCAGCACCGATTCTACGGTTGAGATCATCCAGGGGGAGTCTAAGCAACGCGCGTGGGTGAGGCTCATCCCGCATGACCGCAATCGGGGCTTGAGCCAGGCGATCCAGACCGGGTTCAGGGCAGCGCTGAGCGATGCCGCACCGGGGGATGTGATCGTGACGCTGGACGCGGACAACACCCAGCCACCGGATACGATCCCAGCCATGCTGGCCCGTATCGAGGCCGGGGAGGACGTGGTGGTAGCGTCCCGTTTCCGTCCCGGCGCGAAGGTATATGGCGTGCCATTCATGCGGCGGCTGTACAGCCGCGCCATGAGCATCTTGTTTCAGGCCGCCTTCCCGGTGCACGGCATCCGTGATTATTCCTGCGGCTTTCGGGCCTACCGCGCCGCCGTCCTCAAGCGCGCCTACGATGTCTACGGCGAGGGGTTCATCACCGAGCAGGGCTTTGCCTGCATGGTGGAAATCCTGTTCCAGCTCAGCCACCTGGACGGGGTGACGTTTGGCGAAGTACCGTTCATTCTACGCTACGATCTGAAGCCTACCGCGACCAAGATGCGCGTGCTCCGCAACATCGCTGACACACTCCGGCTGGCTCTCAAGCATCGCCTCGGACGCCGATAGCGGCTAGTGGGTTCCTGATGGCTACATTCCCCATCGACGCCATTCTCACCGGAGCCGGGCAGTGGGGTACGGGTTGAGAGGACAGCCATCGACATGGTGGCGTTTCGCGCCGAGGCGGAACGGCTGGCGTGATGTTGTGTCCTCCCGCCAGAGGATGCACAATGTTGGCATCCTCTGTCCTTCGCCAAAGGAAGACAGCCATGAACGCATCCGACATTCTCAAGTATGGCGATAGCTTTTTGCAGGGCGCGCTCAGCGGAATCCCCGACTCGGAGTGGGAAACCGAGGACGTGTGCGGATGGTGGTCGGCAAAGAACATCGTCGCCCACCTGGCCTCGTTTGAGCACATGCTGTGCGAGGTGCTGACCGGATTCCTGGGCGGCGGCCCCACCCCCACCCTCGACGCACACAACGCC
>DAOTYF010000046.1:0-30718 GCA_034434995.1 Anaerolineae bacterium | reverse complement strand
ATCTTCGACCCGGCCCCTGCCTCCCCCCTGCCCGACGACGCCTACCCGCTGTTCGACGTGATCACCCCCAACGAGACAGAGGCCGAAATCCTGCTCGGCTACCGCCCGGAGACGGTCGAGGAGGCAGCCCGCGCCGCCGCTGATCTGCGGGCGCGCGGCGCCAAGGCGGCGATCATCAAGCTGGGCGGGCGGGGCGCAACCTACGCCTTCGAGGGCGGGAGTGGGTACATCCCGCCCTTCCCGGCCACGCCGGTGGATACCGTCGCCGCCGGGGACGCCTTCAACGGGGGGCTGGCGGTGGCGCTGGCCGAGGGCCACGCCCTGCCCGAAGCGGCTCGTTGGGGCGCGGCGGCGGGCGCGATCGCGGTCACCCGCCCCGGCGCGATGCCCTCCATGCCCCACCGGGCAGAACTGGATACCTTGCTCCATCAAGGGACGCTGACATGACCACCACCCTATTGCGGGCCGACGCGGTTCTGACGCTCGACCCGCACGATCATCTGTACCGGCCCGGCTTCGTAGCCCTCGACGGCGACCGCATTGTGGAGGTCGGCCCGGCGGACGGGCGGCGCTACGGCGAGGTGCTTGACCTCGGCCCCCGCTTGATCATGCCGGGGCTGGTCAACGCGCACACCCACACGCCGATGGTCCTGTTCCGGGGGCTTTCCGAGGGCCACTCGCTGCTGACCTTCGAGGGCTGGTACCACACCATCCGGGTGGTGGAAGAGGTCATGACGCCGGATATGGTTCCGCCCGCCGTGGCCGTCTCGTGCGCCGAGATGATCCGCACCGGGACGACCTGCTTTGCCGACCAGTACTTCTACATGGATCAGATCGCCCCGGTGGTGCGCCAGAGCGGGCTGCGGGCCGCGCTGGCCTACGGGATCGTCGAGCTGGGCGACCCGGTCGCGCAGCGACGCGAGCTGGATAGCGCCGCGGCCTTCCTGGCCAGCGTGCGCGGCGACCCGCTGATCAAAGGCTGGGTCGGGCCGCACGCCTTCTTCGTGGATAACACCGAGGAGACCATGCGCGGCGAGATGGCCCTGGCCGACCGCTTCGACACCGGCCTGCACATTCACCTTTCCACCACCGGCGAAGAGGACGCCTACTGCCAGCAGCACTATGGCACCACTGCCATCCGGCAGATGGAGGCGATGGGTGTCTTCGAGTGGCCAGTGATCGCCGCCCATTGCCTGAGCATCCCGCACGACGACCTCGCCATCCTGGCTCAGAAACCCTTCACTGCCGTCATCGCCGCCAGCGCCGGGATGCGGGCCGGGGCGGGGGCCGCCCCGCTGAAGGCCATGTTGGAGGCGGGGATCAACGCCGCCATCGGCACGGATAACGTCACCAACAACAATTCCTACGACCTGTTCAAAGAGATGCAGTTGATCGGCAAGCTGATGAGCCTGCGCGAGCAAACCCCCGGCGCGATCCCGGCCCCCCAGATCGTGCGGATGGCCACCCACGGCGGCGCGAAGGCACTGGGCCTGGAGGACGAGATCGGCTCGCTGGAGGCGGGCAAGAAGGCCGACTTGATCGCCCTCGACCTGGCGGAGATCGGTTGGGGGCCAACCGAGGCCCAGGATGTATACACGGCGCTGGTGTATTCGGTGTGCGGCCTGCACGTGGCTGACGTGATGGTGGAGGGCCGCTGGCTGCTGCGCGACCGCCGCTGGACGACGCTGGACTATGCCCAGGCACGAGCCGACCTCGACGCGGCCTACGCCGCACTACGGGGGCGGCTCTCCGCGTGAAGGAGAGCCAACCTGATAGGGAAGCCAATGACCCGCTTGATCATCGATACCGACCCCGGCGTGGACGACGCCCACGCCATCCTGCTGGGCTTTGCCCACCCGGACGCGCAGATCGAGGCGATCTGCACTGTAGCCGGGAATGTCTCGCTGGAGCGCACCACCGCCAACGCCTGCACCATCCTCGACGTGCTGGGGGTGGATGTGCCCGTGTATCCCGGTTGCGACGGCGCGATCATCCGCGCCCCGCACGACGCGGCCTACGTGCACGGCGACGACGGCCTGGGCAACAGCCACTACCCGCCCGCCCGCCACCAGCCGGAATCCGAGCACGCCGTGCTGGCGCTGATCCGCCTGGCAAACGAGTCGCCCGGCGAGCTGACGCTGTGCGCCATCGGCCCGCTGACCAACCTGGCGCTGGCGACCCGCCTCGACCCCAGCCTGCCCCAGAAATACAAGCGGCTGGTGGTGATGGGCGGCGCGATCCGGGGCATGGGCAATATGGCGGCCAACCCGTCCGCCGAGTTCAACGCCTGGACCGACCCGGAGGCGGCGGCCATCGTGTTTGAAAACTGGCCGGGGCTGGAGTTGGTCTCCTGGGAAACCACGATGGCCTACGGCATCCCGCCAGAGGACGTGGACAAACTGATGAGCGCCCCGACCCCGCGCGGCGAGTTCTTCCGCAAGATCACCCGCAACACGCTGGAGATGATCGAGCGGCTGCTGAACCGCAAAATGCTGTTCGCGCCCGACCCGTTGGCGGTTGCCATTGCCATCGAGCCGGACCTGGTGCGCCACTCGGAAAGGCGCTATGTGCAGGTCGAGCCGTCGGGGTCGAGCACGCGCGGCCAGACAACGGTGGACTGGTTCGGCCTGACGCAGCGCGAGCCGAACATCAACCTCATCCTGGAAGTGGATCGGGATCGCTTCTGGGAGCGGATGCTGGCATCGGTGGAGTGAGCGCCGACCTCCTGAGCGCCGCCCGCCAGCGGCAGGGTGAGATCGTCGCCCTGCTGCAAGACCTGGTGCGCATTCCGTCGGTCAACGGGCGCGACTCGGAGGCGGCGGTCGCGCAGCGCATCGCGGAGGAGGCAGCCCGGCTAGGGTTGCGGGCCTCGCTGCCCGCCGCCGACCCGGCCCGGCCCAACGTCCTAGCCGAGTGGGGCGACGGCCCGCAGGGGTTCGCCCTGATCGGGCACATGGACACGGTGGCCGAGGGCGACCCCGCCGCGTGGACTCATCCCCCGTTTGGCGCGCTGATCGAGGGTGGCAGGCTCTTCGGGCGGGGCGCGGCGGATAACAAGGCCGGGATCGCCTGCGGGCTGCACGCCATCGCCCTGCTGCGCGATTTGAACCTGCTCGATCCGGCGCAGGCGCGGGTGATGTTGGCGGGCGTGGTGGATGAGGAATCCGGGGCCAGCAGCCCGCTGGGGGTGCGTCACCTGCTCGATGCGGGATGGCTGAGGGCCAGGGGAGCGATCTACACCTACGCCGGGGACATCGTGTGCGTGGGGCATCGCGGGCTGCTGCGGCTGATCCTGCGGGCCGCAGGACGGGCCATTCACTCCGGCAGCCCGGCGTGGAGTCGGGGCGAGGGCGGCGTCAACGCCGTGACCGGCTTGGCGGCGATCCTGGTGGCGCTGGAACGGCTGCGCCTCGACGCGCCGGCGCATCCGGCCTTTGCCGGGCTGGGCTGCACGATCACCCCCGGCACGCTGATACAGGGCGGGGAGTTCGAGAGCATGGTTCCGGCCCGCGCCGAGGCGCTGATCGACGTGCGCCTGATGCCGGGACAGGACGCGGAAGAGGTGATCCACGCCATCCAGGCGGTCATCGACGCCGAGCTGGCGCGGCGGCCCGGCCTGACGGTGGCGGTCGAGGTGAAGAACAGCCTGCCCGGCGCGGCGATCCCGGTCGAGCACCCGCTGGCACAGATCGCGGCCCGGCACGCCCACGCGATCACCGGGCGGGAATGGGCCATCGCCGGGGCAGGCCCGGCCAACGAGGGCTACATGCTGATCGAGGCAGGCATCCCAACGCTGTGCGGCTTCGGGCCGCAGGGCGGCAACGCGCACGCCCCTGACGAGTGGGTGAGCGTCGAGAGCCTGCCACAGACGGCGGCGATCTACGCCGGGACCATCCGGGATTACCTGGCCGGATGGTCGGGCTGAACTTGACCAAGTCGGGTACAATATTTTAGAATCCAGCACCACAAGAGTAGCCGCCGATCAGAAGCTCCCCCCGACCGACGAAAGCAGCTTTTGACTCAGCACCCGGCACGCACAGCGCGGCACTCTCTTCAGAGGAACCCTATATGGCACACGACCAGCGCGATCCGTGGGTTTCCGTCCGCACCCGCCACGACTTTCCCGCCGACGAGGTCATCTCCGCCTTGCAAAAGGAAATCCGGCGCGGCCAGGCCGAGAACGCCGCCCTGCTGGCCTATGAGATGATCACCACTAGCCCCGAGCTGGAGGAGAAGCTATGGAAGCGCCTGATGGTCATCTCCGTCGAGGACGTGGGCTTCGGCGACCGGGACGCAGCGGGGCTGGTCTACACGCTGTACCGGATGAAGCAGGCGCTCGGCGCGGGCGCGCCGGAGGGCTGGCTGTTCGCCGTCCACGCGGTGCGGACGCTGTGCGCCGCGCCGAAGGATCGATCCAGCGACGAGATGGCGATGTGGATCAAGCGCCAGGTGGAGGGCGGTGACCTGTTGCCGGTCATCCCCGATTACGCTATCGATATGCACACCGCGCGCGGGCAGAGGATGGGCCGCGACCTGCGGCACTTCTTGGAGGAAGGCGCGCGGCTTGAGCCGGAACTGCCGGGCCGCGATACCACCTACCGCGACCGCATCATGCGGCTGCTGGACGAAGGTGACTCATAGCGGCAGGGCCACAGCGGACGATGGAACAGACTGGGCAAGCCACCGCCCTGAGCGACGAGATGGACGCCGAGATGGCCCAACTGGCCGTCGTGCTGTTTGAGCACGTCGAAGGGCAGATCGCGCAGGCGGATACGAAGGCGCAGCTCACCCTGGCTGCCGATACGCTGCTGGCGGCAGCGCTGACGCTGGCGGGGCGGGGGGCGGGCCTCAGGCTGCTCGACCCCGCTGCCGCGCTGCCAGAGCGCCTTGGTGGGGGGCTGGGTTTGTTATCTTTCCTGGCGCTGGTGATCTCAGTCTATCTAGCGCTGGTGGCCGCGCGTCCCCGGCTGACGGTGGCGGGCCAGCGGCGCAGCCTGTTCTATTTTGGGCACATCGCACAAGTGCGCGAAGCGGAGTTTATTCGGGAGTTCCAGGATAGCACCGCCCTGGAATTGCGCGTGTCCCTGCTGGCTCAGGTTCACAGCAAGGCGGTGATCGCGCAGCGGAAGTTCGCTAGCGTGCGGGGGAGCATCTCGTTTCTGATCGCGGCGCTAGTGCTGTGGGCCGTCATGCAGATCGCCCTGGCCTTCGTGGCCCCGTGAGATGGAGGAGGCGGCGTCGAGGTCGGCGGCGATAATGGCCCCGGACAAGGAGGTGATGGCATCCGCATATTGCACAAGTCGGTGGATTCCTGCTATTGATTCCTCACGAGGAGAGAATAGAGGCTATGAACAAGAAGTTGTTTCTGCTAACCCTTCTGATCGTGGCTGCCCTGGCGCTTGTCTCGTGCGCCCCGGCTGGCCCCGGCACGGGCGGCGCGGAGGAGTTCAAGTTCGTGCTGATCACCCCCAACCCGCTCGGCGACCGCTCGTTCATCGATGCAGCGGCGCGGGGGGTGGAGCGCGCCAACGAGGAGCTGGGCCTGAACGGCCAGATCATCGAGACCAACAGCATCGCCGAGCAAGAGGCGGCCATCCGCGCGGCGCTGGCCGAGGATAACGACCTCATCCTCGCCCTGGCCCCCGACCCGGAGACCATCCTGGCGATTGCTGAGGAGAACCCCGACCAGAAGTTCGGCGTGCCGTCGGACATCTTCGTCGAGAGCCTGCCCGATAACATCCAGGCGTACCAGGTGAACGTCCACGAGGGCAGCTTCCTGGTGGGCGTGGTGGCGGGCATGATGACCGAGACTAAGATCGTCGGCGCGGTGGTGGGTGGCGATGCGCCCGGCCTGAACCAGTTCTTCTGGGCCTATAAGCAGGGCGTGCTGACGGTGTGCCCCGACTGCGAGGTGCTGGTCAGCTATCTGAACTTCCAGTTCTCCGACCCCACGCTGGGCAAGGAAGCCGCGCTGGCTCAGTACGAGCAGGGCGCGGATATCATCTTCCAGGTGGCGGGCCGCTCCGGCGAGGGCGTGATCTCGGCAGCAGCGGAGACCGGCAACTTCGCCATCGGGGTGGACTCCAACCAGGACTGGATCGAGCCGGGCAGCGTGATCGTCTCGATGCTCAAGCGCGTCGATACATCCACCTTCCTGCTGGTGCGGGAGACCATGAACGGCAACTTCCAGGGTGGCTTCCAGCAGATCAGCATGGCTGACGGCGCGACCGGCCTCTCCTGGGATGAAGGCTCGACGGAGTTCGCCGATAACGGCCCGGAGGAGATGGTCGCCAAGCTGCCGGACGTGCAGGCGCGCGTGGAGGAGTTCCGCCAGCAAATCCTGGATGGCACACTGGCCGTGTGCGACGCGCTCAACGCGCCCGATGCCCCCGAGTGTGAGGGCCTGGCGGCGGGCGGTGAGTAGCTGATCTCAGCCCCCACCCCCTGGCGGATCGAGAAGGGGAGTTATTCCGCGATAGGGGATGGGTTTGGCGCAGGGGCACGGCGCGCCGTGCCCCTGTCTTCACCAGCGCCCGAGCTGATTCGGAAAGCCAGATCACCGCCATTGGCTCCGCACACCCGCGCGGGCCGGTTGGAGGTCTTTTGTGACCACTCTCCCCGCTAAAGCGGGGAGCTTCTCGGCGCACGCATGACGTCCGGCCTTTGGCCGGCCTGGTCTACGTTCAGCGCCGACCGCCCGGTCCGGGCGGTTGCCAACGCCAGCGCAAGCACGTTCCGGGCGGCGTTGAGGTCCCGGTTCAGAATCAGTTCGCAGTGAGGGCAACGATGTATGCGAACGCTCAGGCTCTTTTCGACAATTGCACCACACCCACTGCACGCTTGCGAAGTGTAAGCTGGGTTCACGGTCACCACTTGCACACCAGCTTCTTCCGCTTTGTATGCAAGCAGTTGTCGGAACTCGCCCAACCCCGCGTCGTGCGCGCTCAGGGCAAGGTGAGGATTGTGCGTCATAAAGCCGAGCGACAGGTCTTCCAGACCGATGAAGCCGTAGGTTTTGACCATTTGGCTGGTGAGTTTGTGCCAGAAGTCGCGGCGTTGGTTGACGATGCGCTCATGCAGGCGCGCTACCTGAGCGGCGGCTTTGCGACGGCGCGCACTTCCCTTTTGACGGCGCGCAAGACGGCGTTGTGCGATGCGCAGCTTCGCCAGGGATTGCCGCAGCCAGCGTGGGTTCTCGATCAGGTCGCCATCGCTGAACGCCAGCAGGTTTTCCAGGCCCATGTCGATGCCAACGGCGGGACCGCCCGCCGCAACGGGTTCGGGGTCGGACAGTTCCAACATCAAGCACACGTACCACTTTCGGTTGTTGCGCTTGATAACGACATGTCGGATTTCTGCTTCATCGGACAAGGGACGGTGGTACTCGATCTTGATCTCCCCGACATTTTGTATGTAGAGCCGCGCGCGACCTTGTGCATCGAAACGCAGCTTGCAGCCATCGGCGTAGCGATATTCCAGGCTGTGGAAGCGGTTGCGCCCCTTGAAACGCGGAAACCCCGCTTTCTCGCCCGCTTTCAGGCGGCGAAAGAATGCAGCGAATGCTTTGTCCAGGCGGCGCAGCATTTGCTGCACACACGTCGCGTTCAGCATCCCCAGAGTATCCGGCTTGGCGTGGCGTTCGTCGCGGAAGTGCGCCCACTGCTGCGTGTAGGTGACGCCCTGACCAGTCTCCCGGTAGGTGTTGATGCGCTGCTCCAGCGCAGCGTTGTACAGGTTGCGACCCTGCCAGAGCAGAAAGTCCAGCGCGCGGTCCTGTGCGTTCGTGGGATAGAGGCGGTATTTGTACGTGCGGATCATTGGCTACCGCCCCTTCTGCATATCAATGTAGCGCTGGATCGTGGCCGCGCTGACGTGGCCGGCTGTGCCTATGTAGTAGCTGCGTGTCCACAGCGACGGCAGGCGGCTTTTGAGATGTGGGAATTCCTGCCGAAGTCGGTGAGCGCTTGCGCCTTTCAAGCGGTGCATGATTTGGCTGATCGCCAGGTCGGGGGAAACGATGCAAACAGGTGAACGTGATCGGGCTGTACGACCAGTTCAGTGATTGCCCCGTCAAGCGAAGCCACGATTTCGCGCAGCAGCGCATCGAGGCGCTTTCCCACCGCGCCGGCCAGCACAGGACGGCGAAACTTGGGACACCACACCAGGTGGTAGTTGATGTTGTAAGTAGCGTGATGGGTTTGCTTGTCCATAGCAAACGAATTATATCGCACATATGTTCGGATATCAAGCAGAAAGGAGGCAAGCGCCATTCCCCACCAGGCTAATACCCGGTGTCCCCTGGCGCAATTCTTATGGAACCTGCGGTTGAGATGCAGGGCATCACGAAGTTCTTCCCATCGTCAGGCGTGCTGGCGAACAAGAACGTTGACTTCACCGTCCGCCAGGGCGAGGTTCACGCCCTGGTCGGCGAGAACGGGGCGGGCAAAACCACCCTGATGAACATCCTATACGGGCTGATCCGCCCCGACTCGGGGGCGATCCGCATTCACGGCCAGCCCGCCGAGATTCACCACCCCGACGACGCGATCCGGCACGGCATCGGCATGGTGCATCAGCACTTCAAGCTGGTGCCCTCGTTCACCGTCGCCGAGAACATCATGCTGGGCATGGAGCCGAATCGGCTGGGCTGGCTGCAAAAGTCGGATGAGATCGAACAAGTGCGGCGGCTGGCCGAGGAGTTCGGCTTGCCGGTCGATCCCACCGCCCGCATCCGGCAGCTTCCGGTCGGGATGCAGCAGCGGGTGGAGATTCTCAAGACGCTCCAGCGCCGGGCGCGGATTCTGATCCTCGACGAGCCGACGGCGGTGCTGACCCCCCAGGAGGCCCGCGAGCTATTTGGGGTGGTCCGCAAGCTGGCCGAGAGCGGGCGCACGGTGATCTTCATTTCCCACAAGCTGCTGGAGGTGATGGAAGTCGCCGACCGGGTGAGCGTGATGCGGCGGGGCGAGATGGTGGGCACCAAGGACATCGGGGACACCAGCGTGCGTGAGATGGCACGCATGATGGTGGGCCGCGAGGTGCTGTTCATCCTGGATAAGAAGCCCGCCCGGCCCGGCCCGCCCGTGTTGGAGGTCGAAAATCTCGTCGTCGCCGGCGCGGGGGGCATCCCGGCGGTGATGAACGTCTCGTTTGAAGTTCGCGCGGGCGAGATTCTGGGCATCGCCGGGGTGAATGGCAACGGCCAGACGGAGCTGGTCGAGGCGATCACCGGGATGCGCCTGGCGGAACTGGGCCGCGTGCGGCTGCTGGGCAAGGACATCACTCGACGCCCCGTCGGGGTGCGCCGCCGGGAAGGGCTGGCCCACATCCCCGAAGATCGGATGGGCGTTGGCCTGAACCTGCAGACCACGCTGGACGAGAATCTGGTGGTGACACACTACCGGGAACCGCTGTACAGCCACCTGGGCTTCCTGCGCCGCGCAGCCATGCGCGAACTGAGCGAGACGGCCATCCGGCGCTTCGACATCGCCGCGGCGCGGCCCGGCGGCGGCATCGCCATGTTATCGGGCGGCAACCTACAGAAGGTGGTGCTGGGGCGCGAACTGAGCGGCGAGCCTAAGCTGATCGTCGCCAACCAGCCCACGCGCGGCCTGGACGTGGGCAGCATCGAGTTCGTGCACAATACGCTGCTACAGGCCCGCGATCAGGGCGTGGCGATCCTGCTGGTATCGGTCGAACTGGACGAGATCATGTCGCTATCAGATCGGATCGCAGTGATGTTCAACGGCCAGATCAATGGCAGCATGGACGCCGCCGAGGCCACCGAGGAAAAGCTCGGCATCCTGATGGCAGGCGGCTCGTTGGCCGAACACGTGGAGGAAGCCGTATGAACCTGGAGACCCGCCAACGAATCGAGAACAACTTCCTGATCCCGGTGCTTTCGATCCTATCCGGTCTGCTGCTGGCGGCGGTCTTCATCCTGCTGACGCAGCACAACCCCCTGGCGGCCTATGGGCGGATGCTTCAGGCAGGCTTCGGCTGCGCGGCGTTCAACCGCTGCGCGTTCTTCACCACGCTCCAGCTTGCCACGCCGCTGATCCTCACCGGCCTGTCGGCGGTGGTGGCGTTCCGGTCGGGGCTGTTCAGCCTGGGGCAGGAGGGGCAGCTCTACCTGGGCGGCATGACCGCCGCCTGGCTCGGCTATGTGATCCACCTGCCGCCGGTCATCCACCCGGCGGTGGCCATCGGCGCGGCGATGATCGTTGGCGCGGTTTACGGCTGGATTCCCGGCGTGCTCAGGGTGCGGCTGGGGGTCAACGAGATCATCAGCACCATTGTGCTGAACAACATCGCCGTGCTGTTCGTGACCTACCTGATCAACTTCCCCCTGCGGGCCGACCAGTCCACGACGGCCCACTCGCCGGTGATTGACCAGACAGCCCGGCTGATGACCTTCGCGCCCGGCAGCGATTGGGGGGTGGGCTTTGTGCTGGCGCTGATGGCGGTGGTCTTCGTGTACTTCTACCTGTGGCGCTCGACCGCCGGCTACGAGCAACGCATGGCGGGCCAATCGCTGCTGTTCGCGCGGTTTGGTGGCATCCCCAGCGAGCGGGCGGCCATTCGCGGCATGTTGATCAGCGGTGCGCTGGCCGGGCTGGCCGGGGCCATCGAGGCGCTGGGGGTGCACGGGCGGATGCTCCAGGGCTTCTCCAGCGGGCTGGGCTTCGACGGGCTGACGGCGGCCATTCTGGGGCAGGTGCACCCGCTGGGCACTACGGTGGTAGCGGTCTTCTTCGCCGGGCTGCGGCTGGGCGCACAGTTGGGGCTGCAATTTGCCCTGCACATCCCGCGCGAACTGGGCGGCGGCATCATCGCGCTGATGATCCTGTTTGTGGCCGCGCCGCAGCTTTACCGGCCCCTGCTGGATCGCATCGGCGGGTGGCTGGATCGGCTGGGCAGCCGGCAGGGCGCGGAGGAGGGAGCCTGATGCTGGAAGGAATCGCGGACGCATTCACGCTCGACCTGGTTCGGAGCGGCATCCGGCTGGCCACGCCGATCATGCTGGCGGCCATCGGCGGGGCGCTGTGCAACCGCGCGGGCGTGCTCGACCTGGCGCTGGAAGGCAAGATGCTGATGGGGGCGTTCATCGCCATCCTGGCCTCGTTCTTCCTCAAGAGCACCTACGCGGGCGTGTTCATGGCGGCGCTGGCGGGCGGCGCGCTGGGCGCGATCTTCGCCTTCTTGTACCTGCGCTACAACGTCAACCTGGTGGTGCTGGCGATTGCCATCAACCTGTTCATCGCCGAGATGACGGTGTTCTTCATGCGCACCTTCCTCGGCGACGTGGGCACGTGGTCCGATCCCAGCATCAGGCAGCTCCCTGACCTGCCGCTCCCGCTGATCCACAACCTGGCCGGGGTCAGGCAGGTGCTCAGCGGGCATAACGCCATCGTATACTTCTCATGGATCGCCGCCCTGGCCGGGTACTTCCTGCTGTTCCACACCAAGTTCGGGCGGCACATCCGCGCGGTGGGCGAGAACCGCGAGGCGGCGGAGACGGTGGGGATCAACGTGCCGCGCGTGCGGTTTTTCGCGCTGACTATCGCCGGGATTCTGGCGGCCACAGGCGGGGCATTCCTGTCGGTGGGCCACCTGACGCTGTTCACCCGCAACATGAGCAACGGGCGTGGCTGGGTGGCGGTGACGGCGGCGCTGTTTGGGTTTAACCACCCCATCGGCGTGTTCTTCACCGGCCTGTTCTTTGGCTTCGCCGACGCGATCTCCATCCGCCTGCAAACGACCACCAACATCCCGCCCAGCCTGGTGCAGTTCCTGCCGCAGTTCGCCACCCTGTTGGCCCTGATCCTGGTGGCGCTGCAAGGGCACTTCCGGGAATGGGTGGCGCGGCGCAACTTCCGCGCGCGGGCGCAGCACGAGATCGCGGCGCAGGCGGCCCGCAGCCCAGCCAGCGGGGATTAAGGGTTTGGCCGAAGGGCTTTCCGTGAAACGCTGAGAGCTTCCCCCTGCCCCCTATCCAGTAGGAGATCGGAGCGTGGAACCCGCAGTCGTCTGCTACGGCGAGATCGGCGTGGATAACCTCATCCGGGTGGATCGGCTGCCCACGCCGGAGGTGGCCGTCTTCCCCACCGCCGACACGATCCACGTCGGCGGGGCGGCGGCCAACACCGCCGTGTGGCTGGCGCGGTGGGGCATCCCGACGCGGCTGGCGGGTAACGCCATCGGCTGCGACGACTACGGGGCGCGGCTGTGGGGCTGGCTGAGCGAGCACCCCGCGCTGGATTTGAGTCGGGTCGAGCGGCGCGGCGAGGTGGTCACCCCCTTCTGCCGGGTGCTGGTCACGCCCGACGCCGAGCGCAGCTTCCTGATCTTCGGGTATCCCCAGACGCCCAAGACCCCGCTGACTGCCGACATCCTGGGCGGGGCGAGGTTCCTGGCGCTCGACCTGTACGGTGGCCCGGAGCGCCTCAACGCGGCGAGGCTGGCCCACGAGTCGGGGGTGCAGACGGTGATCGGCGACGTGGTGGCCCTGGATCACCCGGCGCTGCCGTACACAGACATTGCCTGTAACTCAGCCGCCTTCATCCGCGATTCCTTCCCCGGCGTGGACGCGCTGGAGCACGCCCGCAGGCTGCAAGCCATCAGCCGGGGGATCGTCATTCTCACCGACGGCCCCCGCCCGGCCCACCTGTTGGATCGGGATGGGAGCCTGATCACGGCCCAACCGCCGCCCGTCGAGGCGGTGGATGCGACGGGGGCGGGCGACGCCTTCCGCGCCGGGCTGCTGGCGGCGCTGCTGCGCGGGCTGCCGCTGGCCGAGGCACTGCGCTGGGGCGTCGCCGCTGGGGCGCTGAAGGTGGGGTTCCTCGGCGCGGCCACCCATGTGCCGCCGCTGGAAGCCGTCACCGCCCTGGCGGGGGCCATCCGCGCGGCCTAACGATGGCCCGCCACCCCCGCACTCGGCACTCGGAATTCGGAACGGGGGGTGATGGAACGCTTTCCCTGGCAGCGATCCTGGCTGCCCCTGGTTGCCGCTCTGGGACTCGTCGCGGCGGGCTGGTTGACCGCCCTGCAGACGACCATCGGCGCCTCCGGCGATCCCTCACCTGACGCACAGCCTGGCGGGATGGTCGGCCCCTTGATGGACGATTCGGGTGAGTTCGCCGTCGCCTGGAACACCTGGGGGGTGGTGCACCCCCCCGGCTATCCACTGTTGGGATTCCTCGCCAACGGGCTGGTGCGGCTGTTCCGGCTGCTTGGCGCAACGCCGCTGGCCGCGGCCAGCCTGGTCTCGTTCGCCTTTGGGCTGGCCGCGCTGACTGTTGCCTCCCGCCTGGTCTCCCCCTCTGGCCCTGCCCAAGCTGCTGCGGTCCTGCTGCCCGCGTTCGGTGGGCTGACCTGGCTTTACTCCGTTGTCGCCGAATCCTACTCGTTCGGCCTGCTGTTGGGCTTTGCCGCGCTGCTGATGGCGGTGGAGGCCGGGGAGAACCCGAGGCCGCACGCCGTTCTGCTGCTGGGGCTGACCTTCGGGCTGGCGGTGGGCCATCACCGCACCCTGCTGGCGCTGACCCCGGCGCTGGCGCTGGCGGCCTGGCCCGCTCGCAGGCTCGGCATGGGGGCGTGGCTCGGCGCGGCGGGGCTGGCGATCCTCTCGCTGGGGGTATATGCCTACCTGCCGCTGGCCGCCGCGCTGGGATCGCCCTGGGTGTACGGGCGCTCCCCGCTGACGTGGCCGGGCCTGCTGGATGCGATCCTAGCCCGCGAGTACACCGCCCAGATCGCCCCGCCGCTGGCGCTGCTGGAGATCGGGGCGGCGCTGGCGGGGCGGGTGGGCTTCCTGGCCCGTGAGATGACCACCCCCGGCCTGATCCTGGGCGTAACGGGGTTGGCGCTGGCGCTTTGGCAGCCCCCAACGCGCCGCCGCGCCGCGATCCTCGGCCTGGGTGTGGCAGGCTACCTGCTCGCGCCCGTCGGCCAGTACCTGCTGATCGGCACACATCTGCCGGTGATGGTTGCCAGCCTGGGCTTGGCGGCGGCCTGGGGCCTGGGAATCACGGCAGCGGGGCAGCAGCGGCCCCTCGTCGGGGGGGCGGTGCTGGCGATCAGCGTGGCCGTCGCCGCCTACGCCTTTGTCGCCCACCGCCCCACCGTCCTGATCTACACCCGCGACCCGCTCGGTCAGCGCCTCATCGACGCGGTGGAGAGCATCGACGCGGCCAACCCGACGGTGGTCGAAGCGTGGGGGCCGCGTTACTACGCCCTGGCCTACGGCAAATACGCCAGCGGCGAGCTGGCGCCCATCACGTTGGTGGACGCCCGCGCCGACCTCTCCGGCCTGCCCGCCGACCCCCCACCGACCCTCTACGCCACGCAGGATTTCTTGTACGTCGCCGGGCCGGATGTCTGGGCAGAACGGCTCGGATACCCGGTGCGGCTGGAATCGGCGGGCGACGGCATCGTGGTGCTGGCGCGGGCGCTGCCCGCTGGACCCTCGACCGGGGAGGCTGCCCCCGACCCCGCCGTGATCATCGACTCCGCTCATGCCTGGCTAGATGGCGGTGACGTGCGCGTGACGGTAGCCTGGCGGGCCGTCGCCGCGCCCCCGGTCGATTACCGCGTGTTTGTCCACGTCAGCCAGCGGGAGCGGGTCGCCTCAGCGGAGGACATCCTCGCCCAGGGTGACCGCGAGCATCCCGTGTATGGCTTCTATCCCACCTCGCGCTGGGCGGCGGGGGAGCGGGTGCGGGATGACTTCCGCATCCCCGTGCCGCCGGGCCGCGCCCCCAGGTGGGTCACCATCGGGTTATATACCGTGCAGGCCGATGGATCGTTCGTCAATCATGTGGCGCGGTCCGTGCCTATCGACCTCAACTCGGAGGGGCGGGCGGCCCCGCATCGTCAGGTGCGCCCGCGCCCCTACGTGCCCAACGAATGATAAGGAGGTTAGATCGACCATGCCCACCATCCACATTCGCCACCTGGAGATCGTCACCCTCGACGCGCAGGGAACGATCCACCACGACGCCGACCTGGTGATCCGCGACGGGAAGATCGCCCACGTCGGGGCCGCTCCGCCCGATCTGGCCGCCGATGAGGTGATCGAGGGGGGCGGGCGAGCCGCCATGCCGGGGCTGTTCAACGCCCACTGTCACGCCCCGATGACCTTCGAGCGCGGCTGGGCCGAGGATTTGCCCTTCGACCGCTGGCTGAACGAGAAAATCTGGGTCATGGAAAGCGCCCTCACCCCCGACGACGTGTACTGGGGCGCGGCGCTGGCCGCCTGCGAGATGATCCGGAGCGGGACGGTCGGCTTCAATGACCACTACTTCTACATGGACCGCGTCGCTGAGGTCGTCCGCGAGAGCGGCATGAAGGCGGCGCTGGCGTGGTGCGTGTTTGGCATCGGAGCGGAGGCGGAGGTCGGGCCGGGGCTGGATGGCACGGTGGAGTGGATCAAGGCGACACACGGCAGCGCCGAGGGGCGCATCCGTACCTTCCTGGGGCCGCACTCCCCCTACGTGTGCCCGTCGGAGTTCCTGCGCCGCGTGGTGGAGATCGCCCACCAGACCGGGCAGGGGATTCACCTGCACCTCTCCGAAAGCCAGGATCAGGTCGATCAATCGCTGGCCCGGCACGGGCTGCGACCCACCCAGCACGTCGAGAGCCTGGGCGTGTTCGACGTGCCGGGCGGGTGCGTGGCGGCGCACGCGCTGTACATCGACCAGCGGGATACCGAGGTCCTGGCGGCCAAAGGCGTCCACGTGCCGCACTGCCCGATCACCTATATGAAGTTGGCGATGCCCTTCCCGCCGCTGGAGCCGCGCCTGAAGGCGGGCGTCCGCGTCTGCCTGGGCACGGACGGCCCTGCCTCGAACGCCGACATGGACCTGTTCGCCACCATCCGGCAAACGGCGCTGATCCACAAGTACCAGTCAGTTGACCCGACCCAGATTCCCGGCGATATGGCCCTCCGGCTGGCGACTCAGGCGGGCGCACAGGCGATGGGCTTTGTGGGCAGCGGCGTGATCGAGGTCGGTGCGCCTGCCGACGTGATCCTGGTGAACCTCGACGCGCCACACATG
This sequence comes from Anaerolineae bacterium, assembly GCA_034434995.1. Classification (GTDB taxonomy): domain Bacteria; phylum Chloroflexota; class Anaerolineae; order Aggregatilineales; family UBA3940; genus DAOTYF01. The sequence continues at coordinate 14,657 of DAOTYF010000046.1, read as the reverse complement.
CGCCCGCTCCACAGCCTGGTGGCGAACCTGGTGCACTCGGCCAAGGGCGCAGACGTGACCGACGTGATGGTGGATGGCCGCTGGCTGATGCGGAATCGCGCGTTGCTGACGCTCGACGAGGAGCGCATCCTGGCCGAGGCCGAGCGCCGCGCTCAGGACATGGTGCGGCGCGGGATGACGCAGGTCAGGGAGTACAAAGGATAAAGAGGATGTCCTATCCCTTCTCGCCCCAGCCCCACCCCGAAGGCTGCCAGGCCCTTTCCAAAAGCGCGTAGGGGGCTTATTATTGCGCGTGGTAGCGAGGGCCGTACCTGAGGTAAGCCAATGAGTTCGTCGGATCGGCTGGATCGGATTGAAGTGCGGGGGTTCAAGTCCATCCGCGAGATGGACCTGAAGCTTCGCCCACTGAACGTGCTGATCGGAGCCAACGGCGCGGGGAAATCGAACTTCGTCGCCGTGTTTGAGCTACTGAACCAGATTATAGAGGGCAATCTGCAAGTCCATGTTGCTCGTGCGGGGTTCGCAGACGCGCTACTTCATTTTGGCAGCAAGGTGACCAGGGAAATTTCCCTGACCCTCCACTTTGGCAGGAATGGCTATCAGGCTCGCCTCGCCCCGTCAGCAGAGGGCGGCATCCTCTTTTTTGTTGCAGAGGAGTGCTGGTATCACGGCCCTGGCTACGACAGGCCCTATGAGGTGCCTCTTGGCACGGCTCATCGGGAGACCCGCTTGTATGAGGAGGCCCGTACTCACCCGGGGGGTATTGCGAGCTACGTATTGAAAACCCTCAAGAGCTGGAAGGTCTACCACTTCCATGACACCAGCCATAGTGCGAGAATGAAGCAAGCCGGCGATGTTAACGACAACGCCTTCTTGAGAGATGATGCTTCAAACTTGGCAGCGTACCTCTACTTGTTAAGGGAGACGCAGCGCGAACACTATGATCGTATCGTGGGCACGATCCGGTTAGCTGCCCCCTTCTTTGACGATTTCGACCTCAAGCCCTCCCCCTTCAACCCTGACAAGATTCTGCTCGAATGGCGTCAGAGAGGCACCGATTCCTACTTCGGAGCAAGCTCACTCTCCGACGGTACGCTGCGCTTCATATGCCTGACCACCTTGCTCATGCAGCCAACACTGCCCTCCATGATCCTGATCGACGAGCCAGAGCTGGGCCTCCATCCCTATGCCATCGTCCTTCTGGCAGAGATGCTGAAGAGCGCGGCCACCCAAACCCAAGTCATCGTCTCCACCCAGTCAGTTCCTCTGGTGAGCCAGTTCGCGCCAGAGGATGTCATCGTGGTGGAACAGCAGGCGGGTGAATCGGCCTTCCGCCGTCTGGATTCGCAATCCATCGAAGCCTGGCTGGAGGAGTACAGCCTGGGCGAAATCTGGGAAAAGAACCTCATCGGTGGGACGCCGTAACCGTGCGCCAGGGCTACATCCTCGTCGAAGGCCAGACGGAGTTCCTGTTTGTCAGGGACGTTCTTAACCCTTACCTCATCGCCCAGAACCTGACGCTCACGCCCATCATCATCACAACGAGCCGCACCCCCGCTGGCCGGCGACATGCGGGCGGCTATGCTACCTACGCAAGCTGGCGGAAGCAGATCCGCAACTTGCTCAACCAGTCACATATCGCCCTCGTCACGACGATGCTCGATGCGACATGCCCCCACTTCAGCTCCTGGCTAAGCCAGCTCGAACAGGTCGCACAGACCCCATGAACACCCGGACTTGCCTGGCTGGCCTGATCCTCGCTGCCGGGATGGGCGGCCTCAGCGGCTGCAACCTGCCCCTCAACCCCGGCCCGACGCCCCGCCCGACGGTGATCGTGATCACCGCCGAGGGGCCGTACGCCACCGACTTCGACGACCCCGCCGACTGGCTGGTCGGCGAGACGGAGATCAGCAGCGGGCGCGTCGAGGATGGGGAATACTGGCTGGCGATCAAGCGGCCCAGCATGTTCGCCTGGACACACCAGCAACGTACCTTCTCGGAGGGCGTCTACGAGTTCGATGCCCGGCTGGTCAGCGGCCCCGAGGCCAGCGGCTTCGGCTTGCTGCTGCTCGGCAGCAGCGACCTGTCTTCCTTCCTGTACGTGATGATCACCGGCGATGGCCGCTACGATGTGGGGACCTGCGCCGATTCGTGCGCCGAGCAGCAATCGCTGATCGGCGGCTACACCCTGTCCTACTCGATCCTCGCTGATAACCAGCCCAACCACCTGCGGGCGGAGCTGGCAGGCGGCACGCTGAACCTGACCATCAACGGTGCGCCGGTCAGCGCCGTACAGGGGCTGACCTACTCGCGGGGGCTGGTGGGCTTCATAGGGGAAAGTTCGTCGTTCGGCGGGTTCGTCGCCGCGTTCGATAACCTGCGGGTGATCGAGGCGGGTGGGGCTGGGGCGCCAGAGCCACTCACCGCCACGCCGCCCCCTCCTTCAAGCCCAGGGGCAACGCCTTGACGGCCTGCAAGCTGGGCATTTGTGCAAATTGCGCCCAACGCGAGTAGAATTATTTCCGCCAATTGTGTGAGGAGCAGCGATGGGGCCACACGTCTCACCGCCGCAGCTCATAGGGACCAACAACCGAATGGACGTTCAAGCACTCAACGAGGCGCTGAGCCAGCATGTGCGCCCAGCCACGTTCCCTATCGCCATCCGCATGATCGCGCCCGGCGAGCCATTCCCGGAGCGCGTCAAGCGCCCCCAGGCCGACCTCGGTGAGCAGATCGCCATCTGCCAGGGCTTCGCCATGAGCCGCAAGTATGGCTGGGCGCTGGCGATGGATAAGGACGACCTCTCCTGCCCGCTGGCAAAAGCGGTATGGGGCTTCGAGCCGATGCTCAACTACTTCCTCAACGGCCTGACCTGCGCCGGGATGTACACCGAGACCCCGGCGGCGGGCGTCGTGACCGAGCTGGGGGTGGATAAGTGGGAGCACGGCCAGTGGCAGGGCGTGGTCAGTGCGCCGCTGCACCGCACCACGTTTGAGCCGCATGTGATCCTGATCTACGCCAACTCCGCCCAGGTGATGCGACTGGTCACCGCCCGGCTGTGGAAGACCGGCGGGCGGCTTTCCTCCTCCTTCGCCGGGCGCATCGACTGCGCCGACGCGGTGATCACCACCATGAAGACCGACGAATGCCAGGTGATCCTGCCCTGCTACGGCGACCGCATCTTTGCCCAGACCGAGGACGGTGAGATGGGCTTCACCATCCCCGCCAGCAAGGTCGAATGGATCATCGAGGGGCTGGCAGGCACGCATCAGGGCGGTGTGCGCTACCCGATCCCCAGCTTCCTGCGCTACACCGGCATTTACCCCGACAGCTACGCCAAGATGGAAGCCATCTGGGCGGGCCAGGCCCCCGACGAGCCTCCCCAGGGCTGAGGCAAGCCGATGCATCCCCAGCACGCCGAACGGCTCGCCCGCGCTCACCTGTCCCTGGCAGGGCTGTCGGTGGGCGATGCGTTCGGCGAGCGCTACTTTGGGCACACTGCCTACATCCACCAGCGGCGGCTGGCCGATCCGCCCTGGCCCTTCACCGACGATACCCTGATGGCCTGCTCGATTGTCGATAACCTGCGCCAGCATGGCGCAATCGCTCAGGACGCGCTGGCGATCAGCTTTGCCGATCACCTGGACCCCTCCCGCCATTACGGGATGGGCGCGCGCCGCCTGTTGGAAGCCATCCGCCAGGGCGCAAGCTGGCGGGATGCCGCCCCTCGGCTGTTCGGGGGGCAAGGCTCGTTTGGCAACGGCGCGGCGATGCGGATCGCCCCGCTGGGGGCCTACTTTGCGGATGATGACTGGAACGTGCTGATCGACAACGCCTGCCGCGCGTCGGAGGTCACCCACGCGCACCCGGAGGGCATCGCCGGGGGGATGGCGGTGGCGGTGGCGGCGGCAGTGGCCTGGCAATGCCGGGGGTCGGACGCGCCCTCCCGCGCGGCGTTCATTGACCGGATACTGCCGCACATCCCGCCCGGCCAGGTGCGCGACCGAACCCGCATCGCCCGCGACCTGGCAACGCGCGACCCGGAGCAGGCTGCTGCCGTGCTGGGCAGCGGCAGGGAAGTCAGCGCCCAGGACACCGTCCCATTTGTGCTGTGGTGCGCTGGAGAGTACCTTGACGACTATCAGGAGGCCCTGTGGGCGACGGTCAGCGGGTTGGGCGACCGCGACACGACCTGCGCGATGGTCGGCGGGATCGTGGTGCTGTACACCGGCGCGGAGTCCATCCCCGCCGAGTGGCTGGCCCGCCGCGAGCCGCTGCCGGAGTGGGCCTTAGCGGAGGGTTGATCTCATGGGGTCTGTTGTCAACTTGGGCGCTGGGCGCGACGCGCCAACCAGGGAGCCTCACCCCCGGCCCCCTCTCCATTGAATAGAGGGGGAGTCCGAGCGCAGCGAGGTTCGGGGTGAGGCTAAAAAGCTCTAGGGGCGAGCGCGGATGAGCGCATCTGACCGAGCTGCCCCCATCGATTTTCATGGCTGAAGACCAAAGGAGATACACGGCATGGTCAACAAGCTGCGTGAGAACATCCCGATCCCGCTTCCCCCGCTGGAGATCGATGACGCCGGGATCGATCTCGACCGCGACACCCTCCTGAACATGTACTGGCAGATGGTGCGCTCGCGCCGCCTCGATGAGCGCGGCTGGGTACTGCACCGCCAGGGCAAGATCGCCTTCCACATCTCCGGCCTGGGCCACGAGGCGATCCAGGTCGGCACGGCCTTCGCCATCCAAGTGGGCTGGGACTACGTCCACCCCTACTACCGCGACCTGGCGCTGAACATCGCCATGGGCTACCAGCCGCAGGAGTTCATGCTGGCGATCTACGGCAAGGACGGCGAGCCAACCAGCGGCGCGCGCCAGATGCCCTCGCACTTCGGGCTAAAGCGCCTGAACATCGTCTCCGGCTCCAGCCCGGTGGCGACTCAGGTCCCGCAGGCAGCGGGGATGGCGCTGGCGGCCAAGCTGCGCGGCGAGGATCGGGTGGTGGTCACTTGCCTGGGCGAAGGTTCGACCAGCCAGGGCGAGTGGTACGAGGGCATGAACTGGGCGGGCGTGCACAAACTGCCGCTGATCTGCATCGTGCAGAACAACGTCTACGCCATCTCCGTGCCGATCACCATGCAGATGGCCGTGCCGAACGTGGCCGACCGCGCGCCGATGTTCGGCGTGCGGGGCGTGATCGTGGACGGCAACGACGTGCTGGCCTCGTACCGCGCCGTTAAGGAGGCGGTGGACATCGCCCGCGCGGGCGGCGGCGCGACCCTGCTGGAAGCCAAGACCTACCGCCCCACCCCCCACTCCTCCGACGACGACGACCGCACCTACCGCACCCGCGAAGAGGTCGAGGAGTGGAAGCAGCGTGACCCGATCCAGCGCTTCCAGGTGTACCTGAAGGACAAGGGTATCCTCACCGAGGCGCTGATCGAGGAGTACGAGGCCCGCGCCCGGCAGGAGATCGACGCGGCGCAGGCGTTTGCTGAGGCCGCGCCCTACCCGCCACCGGAGAGCGCCCTCGGCCCCGTGTTCGCCTCCGAGTGAGGCGCGTCAAAGGGGCATGACCGGTGCACAAAGAGGTCTTTGAGTACGTCGAGTCGATGCTGCGCCGCGTGGATGTGAGCGGCAAAGCGGTGCTGGAGGCCGGATCGTACGATTTCAACGGCACGGTCAGGCCGATGTTCATGGCCCGCCAACCTGCCGAATACATCGGCGTGGACATCCTAGAAGGCCCCGGCGTGGACGTGGTGTGCAGCGCGGGCGCGCTGGTGGATCGCTTTGGCGAGCACCGCTTCGATGTGGTGGTGACCACCGAGATGATGGAGCACGTCCAGGACTGGCGGGCCGCCGTCAGCCACATGAAGCGGGTGCTCAAGCCCGGCGGCGTGCTGATCCTGACCACCCGCTCGCGCGGCGAGCCGTATCATGGCTACCCGCACGATTACTGGCGCTACGAACTGGACGATATGCGGACTATCTTCGACGACATGGAGCTGCTTGACCTCAGCCCCGACCCCAGCCGGGGCGGCGTGTTCCTGACCGCCCGCAAGCCGGAGGGCTTCGCTGAGCGCGACCTGAGCGACATTGCGCTGTACTCCATCCTGACCCATCGCCGCACCCGGCGCGTCGCCCGGCCTATCGAGTGGCTGATCATCCGCTGGATCGGCCTGATCAAGCAGTCCTATGTGTGGATGGTGAAGGCCCGGATGTTCATCTGGCAGCGGCTGCTGCCGCTCCCGCTGCGGCGCTTGCTGAAGCGCACGCTGTTCCGGGAGAGGCCGGCCTGAAAGAGGGCTGAGCGCTGAGAGGCTGACCACTGGAGGAGGCTGACCCATGCCTGAAATGACCCTGATCGATGCGCTGCGTGAGGCGATGGACGAAGAGCTGGCCCGCGACGAGCGCGTCTTTATCACCGGTGAGGACGTGGGGCCGCGCGGCGGTGTTTTCCGCGCCACGATGGGCCTGTACGATAAGTATGGCCCGGAGCGCATCATCGACTCGCCGCTGGCCGAGCTGAGCATCGTCGCCATCGGCATCGGCGCGGCGCTGGCCGGGATGCGCCCGATCTGCGAAATCCAGTTCGCGGATTTCATCCACCCCGCCTTCAACCAGATCGTCAACGAGGCGGCCCGCTTCTGCTACCGCTCCAACGGCCAGTGGACAGTGCCGATGACCATCCGCGCCCCCTACGGCGGCGGGATCGGTGGCGGGCTGTACCACTCGCAGAGCGTGGAGGCGTTCTTCGCCCACTCGCCAGGGCTGAAGGTCGTGATCCCCAGCAACCCCTACGACGCCAAGGGGCTGCTGAAATCCGCCGTGCGCGACCCCAACCCGGTGCTGTTCTTCGAGCCGAAGAAGGGCTACCGGCTGATCAAGGGCGAAGTGCCGGAGGGTGAGTACACCGTGCCGCTGGGCCGCGCGGCGGTCACCCGCCAGGGCAGTGACCTGACCGTCTACACCTACGGCATGATGCACTTCTACACCCTCCAGGCTGCCGAGCTGGTCGCGCAGCAGGATGGGATCGACGCCGAGGTGATCGACATCCGCACGCTGGCCCCGCTGGACAAGCAGACGGTGCTCGATTCGTTCAAGAAGACGGGCAAGGCGCTGATCGTCCACGAGGACAACCGCTTCCTGGGCTACGGCGCGGAGATCGCCGCCATCCTGGCCGATGAGGCATTCGAATACATGGACGGCCCGATCCGTCGCCTGACCGGCCCCGACGTGCCCGGCGTGCCGTTCAGCCACCCGATGCAGGATTACTTCATGCCCAGCCCGGAGAAGATCGCGGCGGCGATGCGGGAACTGGCAGCGTATTAGAGTGCTGAGTGCTGAGTGCTGAGTGCTGAGTGCTGAGTAACTCAGCGTAAGGAGCAGGGATGAGTGGCGTCAGTTGCTTTGAAGATCTGATCGCGTGGCAGAAGGCCCGTGCTCTTGCCAAGTCAATCTATGCGATAACGCGCCAGGGCGAATTCAGGCAGGATCGCGCACTGGCTGGTCAAATGCAGCGGGCCGCCGTCTCGGTCATGTCAAACATCGCAGAGGGATTCGAGCGCAACAGCCGGATAGACTTCCATCATTTCATAGTGATTGCCAAAGCATCGTGCGCTGAGATCCGCTCCCAACTCTACATCGCGCTAGATGCCGGTTATATTAGTCAGGCCCAATTCGAGGCGTTGATGTCACAGGCAACGGAAGTCTCGCGGGTGCTTGGAGGGTTGCGAGTGTCTCTTGCCAGGCCCAAACAACGTTAACCTCTTGGATTTCAGAGCACTCAGCACTCGGTGCTCAGCACTCAGCACTCAGTGCTCAGCACTCAGCACTTGCCAAAGGAGCAGCTATGGCAACCCAGGTGATCATGCCCCAACTTGGAGAAAGCGTCGTTGAAGGAACAGTGGGCCGCTGGCTGAAGAAGGAAGGCGACCTCATTGACGCCTACGAGGGCCTGCTGGAAGTCGAGAGCGACAAGGTCGATTCGGAGATTCCCTCCCCGGCCAGCGGCACGATCCTCAAGATTTACGTGCCGGAAGGCCAGACCGTTCGGGCGGGGACGGTGCTGGCGATCATCGGGCAGCCCGGCGAGGTTGTGCCCGACGCGCCCGCTCCTGTTTCCGCGCATGGCGACGAGCAGGCCCCCGTGCCGATGGCCGCGCCGCCCCTCTCCCCCTCTCCACAAGTGGAGAGGGGGGGGCGCAACGAAGTTGCGCCAGGGGGTGAGGCTCCCGCTCCGGCGGGCGGCGGCACCAATGGCAAGGGCGAGGCCCCGCGCGTCTCGCCCGTGGTGGCGAACATCGCCGCCCAGCACGGCATTGATGTCAGCCAGGTTCCCGGCACAGGCCAGGGCGGTCGCGTGACCAAGAAGGACATCCTGGCGTTCATCGAATCGGGCGGGGTGGCGACTGCCAAGCCCGCCGCGGAGCTGGCTCCCTGGGAGCAGCCTGGCACAGGCGACCTCTTCAAGCCGACGGACGACCTGTATAGAAGACCCACCCCCTCTCCACAAGTGGAGAGGGGGAGGCGCAACGAAGTTGCGCTAGGGGGTGAGGCCCCGCCCGATCACGTCCATGCGCCGCCGCCCGCGCCCGGCAGGCCCGGCGAGCTGGTGCCGCACACCAAGCTGCGCCGCAAGATCGCCGAGCATATGGTGCTGAGCAAGCTCAAGACCGCCCCCCATGTCACCACCGTCTTCGAGGCGGATATGAGCGCCGTCGCCGCCCACCGCGCGGCCCACAAAGACGAGTTTGCTCAGCGCGGCATCAACCTGACCTTCACTGCCTACTTCGTGGCGGCCACAGCCCGCGCCCTGCGGATGCACCCCCTGGTCAACAGCACCTGGATGGAGGAGGGCATCCTGCTGCACGCCGACGTGAATATCGGCGTGGCGGTCGCCCTCGATGAAGGGTTGATCGTCCCGGTGATCAAGCAGGCTGATGAGATGTCGCTGGCCGGGATCGCCCGCGCGGTTAACGACCTGGCCCAACGCGCCCGCGCCGGGCAGCTTGTCCCCGATGACGTGGCGGGCGGCACGTTCACCATCACCAATCACGGTGTCTCCGGCAGCCTGTTCGCCACGCCGATCATCAACCAGCCGCAGACCGGCATCCTGGGCGTGGGCGCGATCCAGAAGCGGGTGGTGGTGCTGGATAACGACATGATGGCGATCCGCCCGATGGTCTACCTCACGCTGACGTTCGATCACCGCGTGCTGGACGGCGCAAGCGCGGACTGGTTCGTGGCTGAGATCAAGAAGGCGCTGGAAGGCTGGTCTGCGTGACCTCACCACCCCGCGCCCTCCTTCTGACTGATTCCCCCCTCTCCCCAGCCACGAAGTGGCGTGCGGGGGAGGGGCAATCCGGGGCCGCGCCCCGGATTGCTAAGGTAAAGGGCTGCAGGCTCTTTGCACGGGGCCAGGGGGTGAGGGATCAAGCGCATGCCCGCCACACTCCGCATTGAGGCTACCCTGGCTAACCTGGCCGCGATCCGCGAGTTCGTCAGCCAGGCCGTCAGCGCGCACGGCGTCGCCGAAGAGGGGGTCTTCAGCCTGATCCTGGCGGTGGACGAGGCCGCCGCCAACGTCATCCTGCATGGCTATCAGTGCGGGCCGGGCAGCCTGGAGGTGGAGATCAGCCGGGAGGGCAGGACACTGGTGGCCCGCGTCAGGGATAACGCGCCGCCGTTCGACCCGACCGCCGTCCCACCCCCCGATCCAAGCCTGCCGGTGGAGGAGCGCGCCCTGGGTGGGATGGGCATCTACCTGATGGGCCGGGCCATGGACGAGATTCACCACCGCACGCTGCCAGAGGGCGGCAACGAGCTGACTCTGGTAAAATACATCCACTAAAGTCGCCGGTTTCGCGCTCGCCACGCCACCGGCTATTGGCTATATGCCCCATACGAGAGGAGATAGCGATGGACATCATTGTGATACAGGCCCAGGGCAAAGTCCCTGCCACGGTGATCCGCACCCGGGGGGATATCGATCATGCCAGCTTCGAGCTGCTGATCGACAGGGCCGCCGAGGCGTACCGTGCAGGCGCACGCCGCTTCGTGCTCGATCTGGGCGGGACCGGCTACATAAGCAGTTCCGGGCTGATTGCTCTGCACAGCATCGCCAGGATGCTGCAGGGCGAGGGGACGGTCGATCTGGAAGCGGGCTGGCAGGCCATTCGCGGCCTGAGCAGCAGCCAGGGCCAGACGCAGGCCCACCTCAAGCTGGTCAACGTCCAGCCGCGGGTCGCCCAGGTCCTGGACATGGCGGGCCTGGCCGAATACTTCCCGTCCTACCCCGATGAGCAATCGGCCCTCGACTCGTTCTGATCGCCAGGAGGGACGACCGGCCCCGCGCCATCGCCCTTCCTTAAAATCAGCAACTCACCGACTCCTAAAGGGGTCAGGGGAGCAAACGCATCCTGTACACCCCTGACTCCGTCCAACCCTGAGCGGCGCATGGTTTGTGTTCCGCGTGGTTCAAAGCCGTCGCACAGCCTTGACAAGTGCCCCTTTCTCGTGCACTATACGCAGGCAACGTGGGAGATGCTTGGGAGCAGTGTGCATTGGCGGATGACACCAACCAGACCCTGTTGAGCGGGCTGGTGATCAAGGCCCAGAGCGGCTTCTTTACCGTGCAGACGGAGCGCGGCCCCATCGTCTGCAGGGTGCGCGGGCGGCTGCTCGAAGAGCGCCTGGGGACCGACCCCGTCGCCATCGGCGACCGGGTGCGGATTTCCGCCGTCGAAGTCTATGAGAACGACAGGGTGGGCTATGAGGGCGTGATCGAGGAGGTCGCGCCCCGCCAGCGGGCCTTCACCCGGCAGGCCCCCTCAGCGGAGGGCCGTCGCGCCGAAAAGCTCCCCGACCGCGAACAGGTGATCATCGCCAACCCGGATCAGGTGGTGTTTGTCTTCGCCTGCGCCAACCCCGCCCCCCGCCTGAAGATGCTCGACCGCTTCCTGGTGATCGCCGAGAAGGCGCACATCCCGCCGCTCATCTGCGCCAACAAGCTGGACCTGGTCAGCAGGCGCGAGGCCAGAGACCTGTTTGACCTGTACGATGCCATCGGCTACCCGGTGATCTACACCAGCGCGGTGAAGGGGGATGGCATCAAGGAGCTGCGCAAGGCCCTGACGGGCAAAGTCTCGGCGCTGACCGGCCCCTCCGGGGTGGGCAAGACCAGCCTGCTGAACGCCATCCAGCCGGGGCTGGGACTGGCCGTCAAGAGCGTCAGCCAGGCGACCACCAAGGGCCGCCATACCACCGTCGCGCCGGAGCTGTTCGCGCTGGACGGCGGCGGCTACGTGGCCGATACCCCCGGCATCCGCGCCATCGCCCTGTTCAACGTCGAGCCAGCCGAGTTGGATGGCTACTTCCCCGACATCAGCCCCTACATCCACCAGTGCCGCTTCTCCGATTGCCGCCACGAGGAGGAGCCGGGCTGCGCCGTCCGCGCGGCGGTTGAGGCGGGCGACATCTGGTACGAGCGCTACGAAAGTTACCTCCGCCTGCGCGAAGAGGCCGAGGACGTGTACTATCGGTGCTGATAGAGGCGGCCCATGCGCGCTTCGCGGTTCTGACCCGGTGTCCCAGCCAACCGACTCTCGCCGCCGGCTCCCCCTCCTGAGCCTGCTGGTCTGGGGGATCGTCCTGGCGCTGCTGGCCTGGGCGCTGACCACCGTCCCGCTGGCCGAGGCGCTGGCGGCGCTGGCTCGGCTGCGTCTCTGGCAGATCGCCATCCTGCTGGTGGGGAACGCCGCCATCCTGATCCTGTTCGCGGCCCGCTGGTGGCTGATCCTGCGGGCGCTGGGCCACCCGATCCCCTACTTCTCGCTGGCGGGCTATCGCTGGGCCGCCTACGGCATCACCTACTTCACGCCCGGTTCGCAGTTCGGCGGGGAGCCGCTCCAGATCGCCCTGATCCGGCGGCGGCACGGCGTCCCCACCTCGACGGCGGTCGCCTCGGTGGCGCTGGAGCGCCTGCTGGAACTGGTGGGCAATTTCAGCGTGCTGGCTGCCGGGGTCGCCTTCACGCTGGGCGGGCCGCTGCCCGGCGGCGCGGCGCGGGCCGAGGGCGCCGCCATGGCCCTGGCCCTGCTGATGATCCCGGTGGGCTTTCTGGGCGCCACCTGGCTGGGACGCCACCCGATCTCGTGGCTGCTGGCCCGTCTGCCCGCCCGAATCCGCCGCTCCAGCCGCATCCGACGGTTGGCTGAGGGGGTGGCAGATAGCGAGGAGCAGGCCGCCGCCCTGATCCGCCAGCGCCCCTGGACCGTCGTCGAGGCGATGCTGGCCTCCGGCGTTGCCTGGATCGCCCTGTTCGGCGAGATGGGGCTGGCGGTTGCCTTCCTGGGCGTGCCCGTGACCCCCATGCGGTTGATCGCCGTCATGACCGCCGCCCGGGTCGCCATCCTGCTGCCCTCACCAGGCGGGCTGGGGACGCTGGAAGCGGGCCAGGTGTGGATGTTCGGGGCGCTGGGCCTCGACCCCGCGCTGGGCCTCAGCCTCAGCCTGATCGTCCGCTTGCGCGATACGCTGTTCGCGGCGACGGGCCTCGCCTGGGGTGCGCTGCTGACCCGCCCGGCGCGGCGCTCGCCTGCTATTCCCCCACCGCCGGGGGCGGAAGAGGGAGGGGGATAGGGTCCGCGCACTCCCTGGAATTGGGGTACGCCAGCTCGCCAGATGCGCTATAGTAGAGTGGATTGCCAACCAAGCAAGGAGGATGGGATATGTCTCAGCACGAATCCACCCCCGGCGTCGAGGCGCGCCTGTTGGCCGCGCTGGCGCATGGCTCCATCGTCATCCAGGGGTTGGGCATCCTGGTCGGAGTGGTGGTTTACCTGACGCAGCGGGAGAAGTCGCGCTACGCGGCGCTCCAGGCGCTTCAGGCGGCGGTGTATCAGTTCATATGCATGGTGGTGATCGTCGGGCTGTGGGTGGCGTGGGGCATCTTCTACGCCGTGTCGTGGATTCCGCTGATCTCCCAGGCGCAAACGATGCCCGACGCGCCGCCCCCACCGCTCTTTTGGGTGGGCCTGGTGAGCATGGTGATCCCGTTTGTGCTCATGATCGTCGTTGGGCTGTATGGCCTGTGGGCGGCGACCCGCGTCTGGCAGGGGCGGGACTTCCGCTACCTGATCATCGGGCGCTGGCTGGAGCGCAGCGGCCTGTGGAACGCCGGGGCCGCCTCCTGATCTGTCCCTTGAAGGGAATGACCTGATGACGGTTCAGCCCGATACCCGCCGCATCCTGATCTTCCTCCTGTTCGCCTTCGGCATCGCCTGGGCGACGGGCCTGGCGATCTACCTGACGGGCGGCCTGCAAGATAGCCCGCCGCTGATCCCCGGCGGGCCACCGATCACCCTGGCGTTGATCCTGCTGGCCGGGCCGTACATGTTCGCGCCCGCGCTGGCGCACATCCTGACCCGGCTGATCACCCGCGAGGGCTGGGGGGATACCTGGCTTCGCCCTCATCTGAGGCGCGGCTGGCGATACTGGCTGGCGGCGTGGCTATTGCCTCCACTGTGGACGATCCTGGGTGGGGCGTTGTTCTTCCTGATCTTCCCCCAGCACTTCGACCCGACCATGCAGGCATACATCGAAGCCGCGCAGGCCCAGGCCGCCCAGACGGGCCAGACCGTGCCCACCGAATTCCTGCGCCTGAGCGCTCTGATTGGGGTGGCGTCGGCGCTGGTGATCTCGCCCCTGATCAACAGCCTGTTCACCTTCGGCGAGGAGTTCGGCTGGCGGGCCTACCTCCAACCCAAGTTGATGCCCCTCGGCGGGCGGGCCGCCCTGATCCTGATGGGGATGATCTGGGGTGTGTGGCACTGGCCGGTGATCTTCATGGGCTATGAGTATGGCTTCGAATACCCTGGCGCGCCGTTCGCCGGGCCGCTGCTGTTCGTGTGGATCGCGTTCCTGATGGGCACGTTTCTCGGCTGGGCAGCGCTGCGGGGGGGCAGTGTGTGGCCCGCCGTGGTCGGCCACGCGACGATCAACGGCTTTGCCGGAAGCGCGATCCTATTCACGCGCGGGGAGCCAAACCCGTTGCTCGGCCCACTGCCGGTAGGGGCGATTGCCGCCCTGCCCCTGGCCCTGCTGGCCCTGGCGATCTTCTTCCATCCGCGCGCCCTGACCCCGGCGGAACCACCTCCACTGGTGGGGGCGGGATAGCAGTGCCACGACCCGTCAGCGCGGAACGAATCGCGCCGCCCCTGCGTATTGAATCGGGAACGGCGCGATTATCGTCTACAGGGTCAACAGCACAAAGAGATGGAGCAGGTGGAAGCCGCCATGTCAACCGATAACTACATGCTCATGATCAACCGGCCTCTGCCAGATGTGCTCGATTACTTCACCGACCTGGAAGCCGCTCCCCTACCGCTGGAGGGCGCCCTCAGCTTCGAGGGCGTGCAGGGCGGCACGCGCATCACCCTGACCACTCCCGAGGGCGTCGCCAGTTTCTTCAAGCTGGCCGACCTGCTGATCGCTCAGGCTGCCCGCCGCCACCAGGGCGGCCACGCGCCCCAATTGGTCTTCGAGCCATAGCTCGTCCGCGAGCCGTAGCTCGTCCGCGAGCCGTAGGCCACCCTCGCCGGCGCGATCCCGCGCCCTGACGACCCGGCCCGGGAGCCTCACCCCCACCCCCGGTC
>DAOTYF010000045.1:0-6724 GCA_034434995.1 Anaerolineae bacterium | reverse complement strand
GTGAGGCCCCCTGCACGTGCTCGATCATGATCACCGCGTCGGCCCAGGCGGGCAACGGCTGGCCGGTGTTGAGCGGCCTGGCCGGGCGCTCGACGCGCTCCGCGTCGGCGTCATCAGCGATCAGGGTCAGGGTAACGGGGTTGGTCTCCGACGCGCCGAGGGTGTCGCGGGCGCGCACAGCGTAGCCGTCCATGGCGCTGGCGTGGTAGTGCGGCGCACTGATCGCCGCCCAGACTGGCTCAGCAGTGACGCGCCCCAGCGCCTCAGCCAGCGGCACGCGCTCGCCGGGCAGCGGCCCGGAAAGCCCCGCCGCCTCCAGGGCCGCGTTCAGCCGGGCGAACGCTTCCTCCATCGGGAGGTCTTCGAGATACACACGGCGCTTATGAGACATGAGCCACACCTAGTTCCGCTAACGAACTTCTTCTATGCCCAACCAAGCAGCGCGGCTCACATCCGTGAGCCTTGTTCTTTTTCATCTGTCCGAGAAGAGCGAATCGAACACCCGGATAGGCTCTTGGTACTATTCTACATAGTTTCCCGTATTCCGAACCGCCTGCCCGCCTTTTACAATTCGGGTAGTGGGAAAAGTGTGGGATGAGAGGGTGAGGGGACATCCATGCTAAACCGATTGAAAGCCGACATCCGAGCCACCATACCGGTCCTCAAAGGGGTGGTCGGGGATCGGACGGAGTCCACCACCCACCAACAAGAAGGGCCGGACGAGGTCTCAACCGACCAGCTCCCGCCGGAACCTCTTCCGCAGACCACCCGGCTCGCCAGCCGGAGTACCTCCATCGAGGACTTGGTCGGGCAGCCCCGCCCCTACGCCCCCGGCTCAGGCGAGTTCCGCGTCGTGCCCGCCATCGGGCGGCAGCCCGTGGCCACCCGCTGGCGGATCGAGCTGCGGGCCGACGATCCTCATCTGGAACCGCTCCGGCTGGAGATCGCCGGGGATGCGATCCTGGGCCGTGCCAACTGGGTGGATGTGAATCTGCTGGATTACGGAGCAGTCGAGCACGGCGTCTCACGCCGCCACGCCATGCTTCGCCCGTCGAACAATGCGCTGTACCTGATCGACCTGGGTAGCTCCAACGGAACCCAGTGCAACGGCATCCCGGTGGGCACGCTGGTGGCTGTGCCTCTAGCCCTGCACAGCGTGATCAGGCTGGGCAAACTGCTGCTGACCGTCCGCTATCTGAGTCCCGTGCGATAACGTCCGCCTCGTCCGCTGGCAGCGGCGCGCCCGGCTGTTCCGGCAGCCCATCAGACAGGCGATTGGCTGGCATCTACCCCCTCCAGAAAGAGCCGAAGCGTCCTCAGGTAGCGATCCCGATCGGGTTCCCACAGCCGGTGGCCTGACCCCGGGAAGACGACGGCCATCGCCTGTTTCAGGCGCCGCAGGTATTCCTCAACGTGCTCCGGCCTGAGCATCGAGTCCGGCTGGTCGCCGCGAATCAGCAGCACCGGGGCCTGGATCACGCCCAGGTCATCCCACAGAGCGATCTCGGCGGAATCGCGTTGCAGCGCCTCGATGACGTGGGGCCGGGCACGCCCGGCGGGAGTGGTCAGGGCGCGCTGTTTCCATGCCTCATCCAGCACCCGGGTACGGGCAGGATGCTCAGCCACGATCAGCCCGGCCACCGTTGAGGGACGCAGAATGGCATAGCCCAGCGCGAACGCTGCGCCCATCGAATACCCCAGCAGGCAGAAATGATCCACCCCGGCGGCGCGGATCACCGCCTCCACATCTAACACGTGGTCGGAGAAGAGGTAGCCCCCCGGCGGCGCGTCGCTGCGGCCCCGCCCGCGCAGGCTCACGGCGATCACTCGGCGCGGCGCGAGGGTGTCTATCTCGTCACCAAAATCCTCCGCCGATCCCAGCGCCCCCGGGATGCATACCAGCGGCGTGAGGCTGGGGTCGGAATCAGGTTCGCTATCGAGGTAATGCAGGCGCGTGCCCTGACGGTCGGCCCAGCGGTTGTGGTAAGACATCCTACCCTCCTCTGCCGGTTCGGTGTTAGGTTGTTTGGCCGAAAGAATTTTCGGCCCAAACCGTTGTAGCAGAGGAAGCGCGCCCTGTCCATCCTGCCATAGCCAGCCGACGCGCCACGCTGGTAGCCAGACCGGATGGGCTGTGTTATCGTCGCAGCGACTCCTGCGCACGGCAGTTGAGCCATCAGGGCGGTCAGGAGGGCGCGCCAGGGAGGGACATATGTCAGCCAGATCAGCGCACAAAGAATGGGAGTACCGGATCGTTCGCTTCTTCGGGGAGTCGTCGGGCAAGCAGTACGCCACCCATGTGAATGGGTCGCGCATCGGCACGCCCGGCTCGATAGGGGTGAGAACCCCCGAGCTGTCCGAATTTCTCAACCAGCTTGGGCTGGAAGGCTGGGAGATGGTGGGGTTGTGCGGCAGCCCTGCCGAGGGCCTGATCATGGTCAAGCGCGAGGTGCTGTACGGGTAGAGCCTGTTATGAACAGGGGCGGGGGTGCGAGCCTCACCCCCTCCCCGTCGCTGCGCGACACCCCTCCCCCTCTCCATTGAATGGAGAGGGGGAGGGGTGTCGCGCAGCGACGGGGTGGGGGTGAGGCTCCCGGCAAGCGCCTCGCAGTTGACCAACACATTACAGGGGGGACTATCCAGCCGCCTGATCCCCCCAGTGGAAGTGCACCCTCCTCGCTCCGGGCCAGCCTGGATCAGCCGGGCCTATGTGTGGTACGCTTGGTGCGTGCTCATAATCAGCAACCAACATCTCTCCTCAAGGAAGGTCTATGTCTGATATCTCCCCTCTGCCCGCCGGATCGCCCGCGCCGCCCTTCGCGCTGCCCGATGCGCTGACTGCGCAGATCGTCTCGACCGATGAGCTGCGCGGCCAGATCATGGTCTTGAACTTCTGGTCAGTGGACTGCCCCTGGTCACGCAAGTACGATGACTACTTCGCCCAGCGAGCGGCGGAGTGGTCATCGCAGGGCATCGCGCTGCTGTTCATCGCCAGCAACGCCAACGAAGAAGCCTACGAAGTTCAGGATTTGGCTGAGGGGTTGGGGATCGCGCACCCGATCCTGCTGGATAGGGGCAACGCCGTTGCCGACGCCTATGGAGCGCTCACCACTCCGCACG
Source organism: Anaerolineae bacterium (assembly GCA_034434995.1). GTDB lineage: Bacteria > Chloroflexota > Anaerolineae > Aggregatilineales > UBA3940 > DAOTYF01. Next base: position 3,604 of record DAOTYF010000045.1, on the reverse strand, counting down.
TCTTTGTGATCGACCCCGCCGGGCGCATCGCCTATCAGGGCGCGGTGGATGACCAGTCGTTCCGCCAGCCGCAGCCGACGATCAACTATCTGGATGCCGCCGTGGCGGCGCTGAAGGCGGGTCGGATGCCCGATCCGGCGGATACCCCTGCCTACGGCTGCACGATTGTGCGGGACTTCGGCGACGGCCCTTAGCCTGCCCTCATCCCGCCTGACGGGCGTGGATGGAATCTCGCGCCGCCACAGCGGGACGTGCGCGACTGTTCTCCCCGCTCAGGCGGAGAGCAACCACAAGCCCGCCGTCGCGGGATCGTTACGGGGGTCGCGGCGGGGCGCGGGAAACGGGGCGCAATGCGCCGATCCGCGCGGTGCGCTGGCCGGATAACTATGCTAGAATCGCGCCTAAGCACGTACCGGATCGTCATAGCCAGCGGCAGGAGCCTGCCCTTATGTCCGTCCGCAGCCAGCCTCAGACCGCCACCCATCCCCAGCCCTACAGCGTGCATCACACCGCCCGGCCCTGGGTTCCGCGCCTGACTCTGATCGTCGTCTCGATCCTGATCCTGTCGAACCTGGTGGCCGCGCTGTTGGCCGCCGGATACCAGATTTACTACGACGGGCTGATCTACCCTGGGGTGCGGGTGTGGGGGGTGGATGTCAGCGGCATGACCCCCGCCCAGGCCGCCGCGGCGCTCAACGGCCAGTTCACCTACCCCTCCATGACCACCATCACCTTCCGGGACGGGCAGAACGTGTGGCCGGTCAGCGCTGCCGATCTGGGGGTTCACTTCGACGTGGAGCGCACCGTTCAGGCGGCCTACGAGGTGGGCCGCAGCCCCAACCTGCTCGTCTCGCTGCGGCAGCAGGCTACCGCCTGGCGGCAGGGCTATGTGATCTCGCCCGTGCTGGTCTATGATCAGCAGGCCGCCCACCGCCACCTTCAGGCCATCGCCGCCCAGATCAACCGCCCGGCCATCGACGCCACCGTCAGCATCAGCGGGCTGGAGGTCATCAGCACGCCGGGCCAGATCGGGCGGCAGGTGGATGAGCGCGCCACGCTGGACAACCTCAATGCGACGATCACCCGCCTACAGGACGGCGAGGTGGCGGTGGTGGTGGTCGAGACCCCGCCCCAGATCATGGATGCGACCGAGGCGGCCCAGACCGTCCGCGCCATCCTGGCCTCCGACCTAGAAGTGTTCATCCCCGACGCCGCGCCCACGGACCCCGGCCCCTGGACGGCCAGCCGCGAGGCGCTGGCCGAGATGGTGCTGTTGGCCCGCATCCCGGACCCGGATGGGGAGGGCCAGGTCTACGCGGTCAGCCTCAACGAAGCCCAGCTTCATGCCTTTCTGGACCCATTGGTGCCGCAGTTGGCCCGCGAGCCGGTTAACGCACGCTTCGTGTTCAACGACCAGACGCGCGCGCTGGAAGTGCTCATGCCGAGCGTGACAGGCCGCCAGCTCGATGTGCCAGCCACGATTCAACTGATCAACCAGATGGCCCCCTCGCCGGATCATCGCGTGCCGCTGGTGTTCCGGGTGATCGAACCCGCCGTGCCGGACACCGCCACCGCCGAGGAACTGGGCGTGACCGAGCTGATCTCGTCCGCCACGACCTACTACTACGGCTCCGGCGAAGGTCGCCGGGCCAACATCGCCACGGCGGCCTCCCGCTTTCACGGCCTGATGATCGCCCCCGGCGAGGAGTTCTCCTTCAACCGCTATCTGGGCGAGGTCAGTACCGAGACGGGCTTTGAGCAGGCGTTGATCATCTTCAACGGACGCACCATCGAGGGCGTGGGGGGCGGGGTGTGCCAGGTGAGCACGACGGCCTTCCAGGCGGCGTTCTACGCGGGCTACCCGATCAACGAGCGCTGGCCGCATGGCTACTGGGTTGGCTACTACGACAGCGGCGAGGGCAAGGGCATGGACGCCACCGTCTACGAGCCGCTGGTTGATCTGCGCTTCACCAACGACACCCCCTACTGGCTGCTGATCGAGACCTACGCCGACCTGCGGAACGCGACCCTGACCTTTCAGTTCTACTCCACCAGCGATGGCCGCACGGTCGAGAAGGATGGGCCGTACATCAGCAACATCGTGCCGCACGGCCCGGCCCTGTATGAGGAAAACCCCGAGCTTTCCCCCGGCCAGCAGCGCCAGGTGGACTTCGCAGTTGACGGCTTTGACGCCGTTGTCAACCGCACGGTGTACCGCGACGGCCAGGTGCTGTACGAGGACGCCTTCTTCAGCCAGTACATCCCCTGGCAGGCGGTGTACCAGGTCGCGCCGGGGCATATTCCGCCTGGCGCGCCACGGGCGTCCGGGAACTGATCCCCTGGCCGGGTTGTCCCTGTCGAGGAGGGCAACAACGGCGCTGGGCATCATCCGCTCGCTGCTGATCTACTACGCCATCCCCGGACGGGCCGGGCGGCTGCGACGCTTCTACGCGCCGTTTGTGCAGCCCGGTGACGTGTGCTTCGACGTGGGGGCGCACGTGGGCAACCATACCCGCGCCATGCGGCGGCTGGGGGCGCGGGTGATCGCCGTCGAGCCGCAGCCCGACCTGGCCCGGTTGCTGCGCCGCTGGTACGGAAATGACCCCGCTGTGTCGGTGGTCGAGGCGGCGGTTGGGGCGCAGGCCGGCGAGCAGGCCCTCTACGTCAGCGCCCGCCACCCCACCGTGACGACGCTCTCCAGGGACTGGATCGACTCGGTGGGGGCGGATCGGTCGTTTGCGGGCGTCGAGTGGCGGGTGGCGGGGGCCACCCCTGTCACCACCCTGGACGCGCTGATCGCGCAGTTCGGGGAGCCTGCCTACTGCAAGATCGACGTGGAGGGCTACGAGGTGGAGGCGCTGCGCGGACTCTCCCGCCCATTGCAGGCCGTGTCGTTCGAGTTCATCCCGGCGGCGCTCGACCTGGCGCTGGCGTGCATCGAGCGGCTTTCCCAACTGGGTGAATACGTTTATAACTGGACGGTCGGGGAGCAGATGCGCCTGCGGGAGCCGGGGTGGCTGGATGGGGAGGCGATGGCGGCGCGGCTGCGGTCGCTGCCGCCGCATCACCGCTCCGGGGACGTGGTGGCGCAACGAGTGGACGGGTGATCACTTCCCCGCTGCCTGTCGCGCGGAGATCGGCGCCGCCCCTGCTATGAGGCTAGCGGCTCGAAGGACTCGCAGTGTGCCGGGCGGCACAGCCATCCGATCAACGACTCAGCGACCGCCTCCCCGGCAGCAGCCGTCGCAGCCCGGCCAGCGCCGCCCGCCGCATGAAGGCAGGTCGCAGCGCCGACCACGCCTCGCGGGCCTCGGTGTTGGCCTTGTCGAGATGCATGGGGGTCAGCGGCGGCGGGGCGTACTGCTCGGCGACGTATAGCCCGGCGATGCGGTGGATAGGCCCCTGGCCCTCCGGCACGCTCCAGCCGAGCCGGTCGGCCCGCTCGTAGGGCGTGGCGCTATCCTCAAGCGCCACCCCGATCCACGGCGCGTAGATGTTCAGCCGGGCGTAGCTGCGCGATACCTCGCTCAGCCCCCTCAGCCCTCGCTGCTCGATCCAGAACCACGCGCCCACCGCGCCTGCCCCCCCCAGCGCGATCAGCACC
>DAOTYF010000044.1:0-7865 GCA_034434995.1 Anaerolineae bacterium | reverse complement strand
CTCGAATCGCTGGGCGTCGATCCCCAGGCGCTGCCGGTGGCCACGCCCACCCCCATCCCACCGCCATGACATGCTCCTCTGCTATGTGGCGCGCTTTGAGCACGCTTGGCCCATTTTTGCCCAGCCCTCCAAAGCGGGGCAACTTTCTACTTGCTCCTTATTGCCGTGCCACCCCATTGGCGGTACGATCTCCTTGTCGGGGGTAAGCAGGCTGCCACTCCCCGCGTCCATGAGTCGGAAGCTGTGATCGGCTTTCCGTTAACCGCCAACCGCTAACCGCTGCCTTTAGGGAGTTTCACATGTCAAAACCGTTCGCTGTGACCGATGCCACCTTCGAGAGTGAGGTGCTGGATGCCTCCACGCCCGTCCTGGTCGATTTCTGGGCCGATTGGTGCGCGCCATGCAAGATGATCGCGCCCATCGTGGATGAGTTGGCGTCTGAGTACGACGGCAAGTTGGTCGTCGCCAAGCTTGATGCAGATGAGAACCCCAATACGATGCAGGCGTTTGGAGTGATGGGCATCCCGACCCTGATCCTGTTCAAGGATGGCCGTGCCGTTGAGCGCATCACCGGCTACATGCCCAAGGAAAAGCTGGTTGAGAAGATCGCGCCGCACCTGCGCTAGGTTGCCTTGGCATGGGTAGCCGCGACGTTCAGTCGCGGGAGAGTCCAAAAGCTAAGACTCCGGGCCGCCGCCCTGGGCCGCTGTGCTCGCCGCAGCGGCTTTTGATTCCCCTTAGCCGTTGCGCGTGCGCGTTTCAGCAAAATCACTACAATAGTCCTGTCGCGGCGGTCCCGTGATGGGAGGACGGGCACGCCGTTGATTTCACAATGTTGCAAGCCGACATGGGAAGGTGGGGGAAGGAGGTGGTCGGCTCTTGACTTTGTGCTTTGTACTTTAAGACCATCTGGGGGCTGATCGTGCCCTACTGCGCAAGTCCGGCACTCCACTACACTCGAGGTGTCTATGAACATTCTTGGCAACATCCGACAACGCATCGGTGGCGTCATCGTCGGAGTCCTCGTGGCAATCGGCATCTTCGTCTGTGGGGCGCTTATGGCGTTTGTGATCTCCCCGCAGCAGGCGCTGGAATGGCGGCGCATCAATAACCTGCCGCTGGTGGATGGCTCCGGCTTTGCCAGCGCCGCCGCTGAAACCGAGCTGGTCGTGACGGGCCGCCTGGAAGGCAATCAGCCGCTCACCCAGGATGGCCTAGTCGCTTATGCCCGCGAACAGTGGGAGGTTGACCCGCCCGATAACAGCAATGACGACCCGGACGGCTCCTGGACGCTGCTGGAGGAGTCCTTCCCCGCCCTGACCATCAACGCAGGCGGCAGCCCGGCCACCGTGACCACGCTCCCCGCGACCTCCGTGACTTTCGGCGGCGCGCTGCATGAGACCATCCAGGAGGGCACAGGAACGGAGCGGGCTGATTATAGTGGGCGCTCGTTGCCCGAAGGCTCGATCCGCACGCGGGGCTACAAAGAGGGCGACCTGATCACCGTGGTCGGGCGCAAGGCCACCACCGGCGATCTGGTTCCGTCGCGCTACTACGGCGGCGACCGTACCCAGTTGGTCGAGGAGATCAGGAGCAGCGCGCGGGCCATGTTCGCCATCGGCGTTGGCATGATGATCTGTGCGCCGATTCTGCTGGTGGTGTTTGTCGTCGGCTCCCTCTTCGGCAGGGTTCGAGGCGGAGGCGGCCTCAAGATCAAAGTGTAGCGGATTGCGATCCTAAGGGCAGGGAGGTGAAGGTCGTTTGCTTCCCGTTGCTACCCCACCCCCTCCCCGGGTACAATCCCCCCAACGCATATCCTGATTTCGCCGAGGACGCTACATGACTTCCCTTCGCTCCGCGCCCAGACGATTTCCCACCCTCCGCCGCTGGCTGATTGCGGGGTTGATCCTCATTCTGATGCTGCCTGTCTCGGTGGCACTGGCCGCCCCTGTTGAGCAATCCGGCACGTCGTTCACCGTCTTCACACTGGAGAACGTCAGCCTGCGATCCGGCCCCGGCAAATCCTACGCGGTCATCACCACCATCCCCCATTCGACGCCGCTGCTTGCCCTGGGTCGCAACCCGACCAGTTCGTGGGTGTACGTCGATTACGCTGGCACGCGGGGATGGGTGCTGGCTTCATTGCTGGAACTGCGTGGACGCATCCCTGACCTCCCTGTAGTCGAGGCGACTGGATCGCCGCCCCCGCCCAGCGGTGGATCAGCTCCACCTGCCGACCAGCCTACCGGGACCTCGCCGGGGGGCGTCACTGTCACCGCCACCGCTAATCTGCGGATTCGCAGTGGCCCCGGCACGACTTACGCCGAATTGGGCTGGGTCCCGGCAGGCACGACCCTGACCCCCACGGGCCGCAGTGCCGACGGGCAGTGGGTGTTTATCACCTACGGCGGGGTTCGTGGCTGGATGGCGGCCTGGCTGACCACGGTGCGGGGCAGCGTCAGCAGCCTGCCCGTGACCACCGAATCGGGCAGCGGCGGCACGCCGACCGCGCCCGGAGCGCCTCCGCCGGGGGCTGGGGCCTTGCCACCGGCGCGGGCGTTCGAGCTGGGCGGCCAGACCCATTCTCTCGACCACCCCGACCTGATGCGCTATGCGGGCATGACCTGGGTCAAGTTCCAGCATAAATGGCAGCCGGGACAGAGTCCAAACGATCTGGCAGCACGTATTCAATTGGCCCATGCCAACGGCTTCCGCGTGCTGTTTAGCATCCCCGGCCCGGAGTACCCGACCTCGATTGACTTCAACGCCTACGTGGACTTTGTGCGCGGCGTGGCGGCGCTCGGCGCGGACGGCATTGAGGTGTGGAACGAGATGAACCTCGACCGCGAGTGGCCGACTGGGACGCTCAGCCCGGCCAGCTACGTCCGTGATATGCTCGCGCCCGCCTACCGCGCCATCAAAGCTGCCAACCCCAACACGCTGGTCATCGCAGGCGCGCTCGCCCCCACCGGCGTGGATAACGGCTACTCGGTGTGGAGCGACGTGCGTTATCTGGCCGGGATGCGCGACGCGGGGGCTGCTCGTTACATGGACTGCCTGGGCGTGCATCACAACGCAGGCGCAACCCCGCCCGATGTCTCCACTGGCCACCCCGCTGATGGCGGCGATCACCATTACTCATGGTACTTCCAGCCGACCTTCAATGTATATGCCAGTGCATTCCCCGGCAGCAAACTGTGCTTCACCGAGCTTGGCTACGTCTCAGGTGAGGGCTATGGCGCGATGCCGCCCCTGTTCTGGTGGGGGGGCGGCAACACCGTCGGTGAGCAGGCGGAATGGCTGGCTCGCGCCGTGCAGCTCAGCCGCGCCTCGAACCGGGTTCGCCTGCTGATCGTGTTTAACGTCGATTTCACGTACTGGGGAGAAGACCCTCAGGCGGGCTACGCTATCGTGAGGCCCGGCGGCGGCTGCCCCGCCTGCGAGTCGCTGCGGGCCGCCATGCGCTGACTCCGCCTCTCCCCAGGGGCCATCAGGCCCCGCCTGGGAGAGGGGGATAGGGGGTGAGGGTAGGAGAGGTCGATGGCTGTCACCTTCGATCCTGAGGAGAACGAAGTTCGCGCCCTGCAGAGCCTGGGTGTGAACTTCGCGGGCAGGCGCGTGCTGGAAATCGGCGCGGGCAAGGGGCGGTTGACCTGGCGCTACGCCGCACAGGCCGCTCATGTCACTGCGTTGGAGCCGGTCGAGGAACGGGCAGCGGCGGCGCGGGCTGAGATGCCGGGGGTGTTGCGCGGGCACGTCGAGTTCCTCACGACCTCGATTGAGAACTTCGAGCCGGGGAGAGGGTCGCCGGGCTACGACGTGGCGATCCTCTCCTGGGTGCTGTGATGAATCGCCCCTGAGGGCATGGTTCATGCCCTGGAACGGGTCCACCGCCTGATCGCGCCGGGCGGGGTGCTGATCGACATTCACCCATTGGGCGACGATCCACCCCTCCGGGTGAACGGCCAGCGCGTTGGGGTCGTCAAGGAAACCGACGACTTCGTTGAGTACCGTCAGGCCAGCGCGGCGCTAAGCGAGGTCATCGAGCGCGGGCTGTTTGCCATCGAGCGGGCGGCTACCTTCGTGGCGCTGACGCACGCCGACTCCCTCCCGGAGTTGCTGGCGTTCCTGGCCGAAGAATGGACGGATGCCGTGCTGGAGGACGACTTGCGCTGGCGCATCGAGGCCCTGATGCCGGGCGAGATCGTGATCGAAGATGCGGTCAGCATGACCCGGCTGCGGCGCATCCCCTAGACTCTCCTAACCCTCGGCGGCATCGCATCGTGCGATACCCTCCTCTGTCTCCCACGCCCATCCCTGGCAGGCCCGGCGTGACGATGGGGAACTCCGGTTCGGATCAGGGCGCTCCGCCGAGGGAAGAGGGCGTGTGCTATAATCGCATGGGGGTCGAGGTGACCCTGGATCGCCGTGGAGGTAATGGGCTTGCATACCCCCGATCAGATGGTCTGGGTTCCCGACTGGGCGCGGCGCGCCATCTTCTACCACATCTACCCGCTGGGCTTCCTCGACGCGCCGCCGGAGAACAGCGCCCGATCCGCTGCCGTGCCCCGGCTGGCGAATCTGCGCCGCTGGTACGATCACATTGCCAACCTTGGCGTGACGGCTATCTACTTCGGCCCGGTCTTTGAAAGCCTGACTCACGGCTACGATACCATCGACTACTTCCAGATCGACCGCCGCCTGGGAGATAACGCCCTGTTCCGCCAGATTGTGGGAGAGCTGCACGCGCGCGGGCTGCGCGTGATCCTGGATGGCGTCTTCCATCACACCGGGCGCGACTTCTTCGCCTTCAAAGACCTCCGCGAACGGAAACGCGACTCGCCCTATAAGGACTGGTACTTTGTCAACTGGGGCGCGGATAGCCGCTACAGAGATGGCTTCGCCTACGACTCGTGGGAGGGCCACGAGAGCCTCCCGCGCCTCAACCTGGGCAATCCAGACACCCGCGATTACGTCTTCCAAGTGGCGCGGATGTGGCTCGGCGATTTCGGGTTGGATGGCTGGCGGCTCGACGTGGCCTACCTGATCAGCCCGGAGTTCTGGTGGCAATTCCGCCGGGTGTGCAAGGAGGTCCGTGAGGATTGCTTCCTGCTCGGTGAGATGGTGGGGGGAGACTACCGCACCTGGGTTGCGCCCGACTTGCTCGACTCCGGCACGGACTACCAGCTCTACAAGGCGCTGTGGAGTTCCTTCAATGACCGCAATTTATGGGAACTCAAAGCGGTGGCGGAGCGGGCCTACCACCCGGAGTGGGGCGTCTTCCACGAGCTATCGCTGCTGAACTTCCTGGGCAACCACGACGTGACGCGCATCCGCAGCCAGCTTGCCGACCCGCGCCATCTCTATCCGGCGCTGATCGCGCTGCTGACGCTGCCCGGCATTCCGTGTCTGTACTACGGCGATGAGGTCGGCATGGATGGGCGGGCCGATCAGGGGCACAGCCAGGTGCGCCGCCCGATGCCCCTGCCCGAAGACCCATGGCCCAACGCGGATCGCAGCCTGTACCGCGAGACGGCCCGGCTGGTGAATCTCCGCAAGGCGCATCCCTCACTCGTCTACGGGCGCTTCGCCGCGCTGGAGACGGGCTACACGACCTTTAGCTTCCTGCGCCAACACCCCCGCGAGGCCGCAGTGGTGGCGATCAACGCCGCCGACGTGCCGACCCGGCTCGATATCCCCATCGGGCGCGAGGGCATCCCCGACGGTGTGGTCTTCACCGATGCCCTCGACGAATCCCAACCCACCTACCGCGTCCAGGGCGGCACACTGACCATCGATCCGCTCCATTCCAATTGGGGCCGCATCCTGATCGCCAATCTGTAGGGGCGAGGTGATGCCTCGCCCCCATTTTAATTTCAGGCGAGCTTGTTACGCCGTTACCTTGGCTGGCTCCAACCGCAGCAGGTACTCGTAGGCGCTGAGGGCCGCCTTCGCGCCCTCGCCGATGGAGATCAACACCTGCTCGGAGTAGGTGTTGGTCACATCGCCCGCCGCGTAGATGCCAGGCGCGCTGGTTTCGTTGCGCGAGTTGATCACGATGTAGCCGCCGGAATCGACCTCGACCAGGTGCTTGACCAGCCCGGAACGCGGGATCAGGTCCTTCTCGACGAAGATCGCATCGGCTTCGATCTCCCGCTCCCCGCCGGGGCCCGTGATCACGATGCTGCGGGCATACGTATCACCTTTGACGGCCTTGATGTCGAAACCATCCAGGAACTCGACGTGTTGCATTGTCCGCAGGCGGCGGCCTAGGGGCGTATTGAGCGTGTTGTTCAGCCCTGCCACCAGCGTTACGTGGCGGGCAATGCGCGCCAGTTCCGCCGTGCCGCGCAGCGCCAAGTCACCGTCGCCAATCACCACCACAGCCCGGTCGATAAATAACTGGGCATAGCTGATCGCGCTGTAGCACAGCCCGCGCATCATGAACTCGCGCTCGCCGGGGACGTTAAGCAACTGCGCCTTGGCGCCCGTCGCGACGATCAACGTACGGGCCTGGTAGGTCTGGCCGCCGGACGTGGCGACCTCATAACCGCTGTCGATGGCGTTCACGCTCTCCGCGTTGTCCATCACCCGCACGAAGTCCAGGTACTCGATCTCACGGGTGAAGCGGTTGACCACCTCGTCGCCGTTGATGACCATGTGCCGCTCCACAAACGGGAGCTGCAGGCGATAGTTGGTCTTGCCTCCCAGGTCGCGGGTGATCAGCAGCACCTCCAGCCGCTTTTGGACGGCGTACATGGTGGCAGTCAGCCCCGCTGGCCCGCCACCGAGAACAATCAGGTCGTGCATTTTGTCACTCCTGTTAGCATGTCAGCATGTCAGCATGTCAGCACTTCAGCTACGGGCCATAGCCTCTTAACTGGCTTCGTGGGCAGTGACCGTGACAGCGGGCTGTGGCTCGCCCTCTTCTTCCGGCGCTTCGGGGATGTAGCCCTCGCGCATCAGCATCTCGGTCATGGCCCGCGCCGTCCTGATGATGGCCGAAGCCCGCTCGTACTCTTCCTCGTAGGTGGTGGTGCGCAGGGCGATCCCCTGTTCGATGGCCTTCATAGCGACTGCCGCTGCCTCGCGGGGAAAAACCTCCCATTCGCTCATCGTGGGCAGGATGTATTCGTCGGACAGGCCCCGTTCCTCGGCCATCTTCGCCAGTTCAACCGAAGCAGCAATTGCCATCTCGTCGGTGATGGTGCGGGCACGCACATCGAGCGTGCCGCGGAAGATGCCAGGGAACCCTAGCGAGTTGTTGACCTGGTTGGGGAAATCGCTGCGCCCAGTGGCGACCACCGCCGCGCCCGCCTCCCTGGCATCCCAGGGCCACATCTCCGGGATGGGGTTGGCGCACAGGAAGACCACCGCGTCCTTGGCCATCGTTCTGACCCATTCGGGCCGCACCACATCGGGGCCGGGTTGGGAGAGGGCGATCAGCACATCCGCGCCCTTGAGCGCTTCTTCCAGGCCACCCTGTAGCTCGCCCTTGTTGGTGATCTGGCACATTCTCCACTTGGCAACGAACTCGTTGCGGCGCTGGTAGATGTCATCGCGGTGCTTGCCGAGAATGCCTTTGGTGTCGATCATCAAGCAGTTCTCCGGCTGCGCACCATAAGCAAAGATCAGCCGGGCGCAGGCCACGTTCGACGCGCCCGCGCCGAAGAAGACGATCCGCACATCCTCCATTCGCTTGCCGACTACCTTCAGGGCGTTAATCAACCCAGCCAGCGTGACCGAGGCCGTTCCTTGCTGGTCATCGTGCCAGACAGGGATTTCGGCCTTCTCGCGCAGGGTGTCCAGCACCCTGAAGCACTTGGGCTGTGAGATATCCTCCAGGTTGACCCCGCCGAACGCGG